>CAWUNF010000036.1:0-10072 GCA_963923195.1 uncultured Hyphomicrobiales bacterium
CGCCAATGGTTTCGCGGAATGCCTTTTGCCATTTATCGCCTTCATCAAGCTGCACCGCAGGATCTTCGAAATGCACTTTCAGATCTGAGAGAGCAGAAGGCACTTTTATATTGGTGGGGATGAATTCGCGCGTTCTCAACGCTTTTTGCCCGTCAACTGAAATGGTAAAATCGTAAAAGAGCAAGGCTGCATGTGGGTGAGGTGGCTTGCGTGCCAAAGCAATACCATTGGGGCGCGCAATGATGGGATCAAGCAGCAGGGCCTCAACAGGGGCGCCAGCTTTTTTCGCCACATCAATATTCTGCAAATAAACCGTGAGCCCAAGAGGGATATCGCCGGCGGCCACCAGATTGGTGATCAATGTATGGCCTTTGCGCAGAGAAAATCCATTGGTCGCGGCAATGGCTGCGAAGGTTTTTTGTGTTTGCTCTTCACCGACAATATGAGAAATGGATCCAAACCAATCATAATCATCTGCCTCAATACCGAGCTTTCCTTTCCATTTCGGGTCGATGAAGCCCGCATAAGATGGTGGCAAATCTTCTTTGGCAATAAGTTTGGTATTATAAACAGCCGCAAAAATATTAACACGTGTGGCGACCCATTCTTGATGTGGGCGAAGTGCTTGCGCAATAAGATCACGATGAAAAGGAGAGAAGACTTTACCGAGTAATTCTTCACGATGCATGGTTTCAAGAACAGGGCCATCGCTCTCAAAAACATCGACATCTTCGCGCCCTGCTTTTTTCTCTAAAACAGATCGGCGCAAAATATCTTCGCTGCCACCACGCCAAAATTTCAGTTTCACATCATATTTTTCTTCAAAAGCTTTTTGCAAAGCATTGATGCTTGGTACCTGCATGGAGGAATAGAGCATCAAAAAGCCTTCGGCGCGCGCACCTGCGATTAAGATTTTTTCGCGTTCTGCACCTTGGATCGCGTTGAGCGTCTCAAGATCAGGGCTGGCTATGGCATGGGTTGCACTGAAAGCGAGGCAAGCTAAAAAAAGTCTTATGCGTGCCATGCGTCATTCCTCGCGCTAGCCTTTGCTGGCCTCGAAAAGTTTTTGTAATTGTTTGAGCATTTCAGGCGGGGCTTTGGCGACAATCTCGATTTGTTCGATGATGTCTTCTGCAGTGCCTGGATGAACATCAAGTTTCATACGCTCGGCATCCTCGAGCAGGATGGGATCGTGATGGGCGGCAGCAAAAGCCTTCCGCAAAGCCTCTACGCGCTCAGCGGGCACATGAGGCGGCGCGGTGAAGCAACGCGACAGGTGCCAAGGCACTTCTGCAAGCTCGATGAGTTGGCGAGTGCGGGCATCGGGCGCAAGTTCGCGTGCGGTTGGCACATCTGCGAAAGCAGGATGGCGTGTCGCGCGGCCAAATTGAACAAGCACCGTCATCGGCCCATCTGGTTTTAACCAATCAGGCTTGCCAGCCAGAATGGATGAATAATCAACCATGCGGCCATCCACTTCGCCGCGGTCGGCAGCGAGATTAACAGAGCCACCATCAGGAAAGCCCGCAATCATTTTGAAATTAAGCTTGAGAATATCCCGCAAAAGATTGGGTACATCATAGCCAGGCGAGCCTTCACCAGTGGAGCCAAGAATGAGCGGAGGGCCCGACATATTTCGCACAGAGTTAAGCGTGCCGCTTTTAGCATCTTTGCGCAGGAAGAGGAGATAAGCATCGTCGGCAAAACTGGAGGATGAGCCAATCCAATTGAATTGGCGCGGATCAAATTGCACCGCAGGATTATGACCAGAAAGACCCATCAAAGGTACGTTGCGCGCAAATATGCCAAAGGCTGTGCCATCGCGTGGTGCCGTGTTGTAAATATGGTTAGCCGCGCGCAGGCTTCCCGCACCCGGCATATTTTGCACCACTACATTGGGGTTGCCAGGCATGTGTCGTCCGATATGACGTGCAACAAGACGACCATAGAGATCATAGCCGCCACCGGGCCCATAGCCGACAATGAGTGTGAGTTGTTTGCCGCGATAAAAATCTGCGAGGGCATCCGCTTGCGCTGGCAGATTTGTTAAAAGGCATAATATCGCTGCAAGAAGGGCTTTACGCATTGAGCAAGCCCTTATTCATTGCCGATAGAATCGCGAAGCACTTTTCTAATGGCGGGGTCAACCTTGCTCATACGATCGAAGAGCGGCAATAAATCTTCCCCACGCACAAGATCAGGCTCTTCGCTAGTGACCTTTTTATAATCTTCGATGAAAGCTTCATCTTTCATAATGGCACTAAAGGCGGCGCGGAGCGCGCTGACCGCTTCTTGGGGCGCGGCTTTGGGCAGCATAAGCCCGCGTTGCATCTGCGTGCCAATATCGCTCATCAAAAGCAAAGCCTCCCATTTCGGCCCTGATGGCGGTTTTCCAAAGGCACGCTGATAGACTTTATCCATCGTTTCCATGCCAAATTTTTCAAGTGCGGGATTGCCAGTTGCTTTTCCATCTTTGCCGATCACAGGATATTGGAACAAGGGAACACCCACACCTGTCTGCATGATTTGCGGCACGACTTGCGTCATATAGCCGGGCAAAGATGAGCCTGTGACATTGATCTCATTTTGCAACATGGCCTTGTTGATTTGTGCCGTACCGGGAAAACCGGTGACGACCGTATAGGGCATGTCGAAAATTTCCATCGCTAAGCGCAGGCGTGTGTCATGCGAAGAGGCCCGGCTATAGCCTGCTAGATAAATCGATTTGGCTTTGATGAAATCTTCAGGCTTGGTGAGCCCGCCGGGGATGAGATCTTTGCGCGCATAGACCATATTCCATCCGCGTGCGCCCCCGATAATAGCAAAATCCGACATTTTCACTTTGAGGGCCGGATCATCGATGAGCGGTGCAATGGCGCTTGTCGTGAAATAACCCGCCGTCAAACCGTCGGCTTTTACATTAATGCCAAGGCCCAACATATTCATGGCCGTAAAGCCGCCAGCGCCGGGTGCATTCTGGATGATAATGTCGGGCTTGCCGGCAATGTGTTTGGCAAGATGTCGTTGATAGACGCGCGCTTCCGTGTCGGCATTGCCGCCGACACCATAATTGATCAGGAGAGTGAGAACTTTTCCCTGATAGAAAGGCGTTTGGGCCGAAGCCCATGTTGCACTTGCCATCAGGAGACCGGCGGCCAAACAGGCTTTGATTTTCATCTCCTCCCCTCCCTTTTTCTTTTATTCGATGAAAGCTTCGAGGAGCTCCACAGGGTCGCCATGCTTGCTGGCTTCTTCAATCACTTTTGGATCACGCAGAGCCATCAAGAAACCATTGTCAATCAGCGTCGTCTTGCCGAGTTTCACGGTCATGTCGAAAGCCACGCAATCTTGATGCGTGTGAGGCTCTTCCCAACGTGGGACCATGCGATTCATAAAGTCGCTGCGTTTGTCGCTATCTGTGCCAAAGTGCAAGCATCCGGGCGCGTTAGATCCGGCTGGATAGGCTTTGAAGCGCGGATATTTTGGATTAAAGCCGCAACCCAATTCATGCAGATGGGCGTTCACGCCAACAAGCATGTCGCGCAGAATGTCAGCCTCTCTCGATTTGCCATGCACTTTCACGACAAGATCGTTTTTATATTCAATGCCAATTTTTTCAGAGAACGGCTTTTTGAAACCAACCGCCCATTGCGGGAACACCACGCCTTCCATATCCGCATGAGCGCCAGGTTCACGTTTGAAGCAGGTGCGATCGTAAATATTGGGGCCATGCGTTGGTAGATAATGAACATAGCATCCCGGTTCATCGGCAATATCTTTGCCGCGCCAGCGATTGCCTTGGTGCAGGTTCTTCACCATGTCGGGAGTGAATTTAATTTGCAAATCTGTCCCGCGGGGATCTGAGAAGGACATGGTGAAATTTTCGTCCTTCGGATACATGCGCGCGGTTGCGCGAATAATCTCGCCAACAAGCTCAACTGGGAAACGTGCTTGGGGTGTGTGCAGAAGATCAAGATTTCGGAAGTAAGTGATTTTGACCCAGCGCTGACCTTTTTCTTTGCGCAATTTATTAAAGAGCGGCGCATTCACCGAGCAAAACCAAGATGAAACGACAAAATCTGCCTTTTCAACCATCGCGCGGCATTCTTCGGGACAATCCATAATTTGCGTCGTATGCGCCATATATTCGCGGGGGAAAACGCCGCGCGCATTGGCGACGCCTGTAATGGCATCAACCACGCGCCGATCAAGCAGCGGATCGGTCAGGAAGAGCATTTCTTCGCCCGGTTGAACCGCAAAAACCTTGATCATATTTTCGATAGCTTGGAAGTAATTGCGCGTCTCTGTTGAAGGCGATGTCCAAGGCGAGGGGAGGGCCGTTGCATAAGGTGATGCAACAATGTCGTCATAGCTTGGCGGAACAAAGGTCATTTTCTTATCCTTCTTGCAGAGGCGCTTGCGCGCAAAAAGTCAGATATGTGCGAGGCATTTTTATGCGCTCAATAAAGCCCATCACGCGTTTCCCTTCATGGCGTCCGCCATGCTTGCAACAAACATGTTTGCAATAGACATGTTTGCAGAAGACCTGCGCGCGCAGACGCCGTGTCTGAACAGCAGGGCTCCAAATTGGAGTTTGGGAGAATGATGCGCGTGATGTGCGCCCACCCTTCAGCTCCTCCATCCCTTGGTCGCGGCATTCTTGAAGGCCGCTGTTGAATTTGAGGATAAGCGAGAGATGGGCTTGGTGAAAAGGGGTTTGCCGAGGCTGTTGATGCGCCCGCGCGTCCCTCGGAATAGAATAGAAATACTTTATTTATCAGAAGGTTAAATGAAAATAGGTCATTTTTGATTTAAGCATGTTGAGGGCAAAGATTGGTGCTGCATCTCAAACGGTCAAAAAGCTGGCAGTGTGATGCGCGCGGTTTCCCATTTGAGCTTGCCAAGCTCTGCTTTCGCGAGGACTGAAAATTCGCCGGTGACGACCAGCATTTTATCCATATTGGTTTTAGGAGGATTTTTGGACAATTGATCGCGCAAATTATTTTGCAGGTCGGTGAATTCTTGCTTGTTGCGCTCCGTCCAAAGGACGTGGTCGGCAGGCATAGCTAGCAAAATACGACGATCTTTCAATTTGGCGAGGAGATAGCCATTGCTTTCAAAGAAGGCGTCTATGGGAAGATTACGATGCATGCCGGCATAAATTTCAATTTGGCGGCGACGCAAATAGGCATTGGTGCTGTCTTCAGCATCGGCGCATTTTCTTAAAACAAGATTTGTATTGCTGGCCTTGATGGCTTCAAGTGAAAGCGCAATTGCATAAATATCAGTTGGCGTAAAATTGCGGTTATTAGCAAAATTTTCGAGCGCTTTTGCATTTGCAAGCTTGCTCAGCTTTTCTTTGGCATCACGAATAATTTGGCCTGTTGTTTTATTTTGAAGGGCAATTTGTAATTCTTCCGCCGTGCCCGCTGAGGAGACTGTATAGACAACGGTGCGTGTTGCATTGATGGTCATGGACGGCAGTGCTGCGCCCCCCGGAATGGCCATCATCGTGCCGCGCACGGAAAGCGAGCCCATGCCGCGCGCGGCGGCTAATTCTTGCAAGCGATTGGCGAGAGGCGGGAAATCTGTAAAAGGATCGACTTTCATTTGCGCGGCTAATTCACGCCGGGCTTGATCGGTTCCTAACATGCCGCCAACCAAACTGCCGCGCTCTGGATTGTTATTTTCAACCGAGGCCCCCAACGCATCAAAGAAATTGCCCGCGCCTTGCAAGGATTGTTTGGTTGTATCAATCGGATTTGTGAGGAGCTGCCCACCAAAGCGAAAAGGTGCTGCAACAGATGAGCCTAAAGAGCCGAAAAAATGCTCAAGGCCAGAATCTTCCTGCATTTTTTCATAAACGGAATATTCATGCAGGCGCTTTGCCATCAACGCATCGCCAATGACCGTATATTTTCCTAAGCTCGTTTCAAAAATATAGGTACGATACAGTCCATCGCTCTCGACCTGATCTTGAATGCGATAGCTATGACCTTTGGCGCGATCCCCCCAAATTTTCGTCGCATTTTCTGTTTTCGCAGGCTCTATGGCTTGGGCATGGGCGGCTTGCCCAAAGGCCGTCACGCAAGCGAAAAGAAGACCGTAGCGAAGATGAAATAGCATTCCCTACATTCTCCGCTGAAAGCCATAGTTAGGCATGATAGGCTGATAAAATGTCTTGCAAGCCGTAAATTTCGATAATGGATGCGAGAACATTTGGAAGAGGTGAGAGGCGAACCTGCGCGCCATTTTTCTTCGCGCGACGCATGATGGCTGTCAGCAAGGCAAGACCACTTGAATCCGCCTCTGTCACATCTTTTGTTTCAATGATGACGGTTTCGCCTTTGGAGGGCTCCCGCATTTCTTTGAATAAAGCGCCAACATTGGCCATTGTCAGCGCGCCGCTGAGCGCAACGATATAGCAATCGTTTTCAACTTGCTGCTTTAATAAGGCCGTCGCTTGCGCGCTCATTTTCCATTCTTTTGCTTGAGCATGGCAATCAAGCCAGAAACGCCAGAAGAGCTGATCATGCCGTTGAATTCGTCACGATAGGTTGTGACAAGGCTCAGACCTTCAACAGTGACATCAAAAACACGCCAGCCACCACCTGAACTCTCAAGACTATAATCAATGGCAACAGGCTTTGCGCGGCCAATCATATGCGTGCGCACCGTGACATCATTGCCGTTCTTGCGAGAATCGCGCACCTGCACATTGAGGTCTTTCAATGAGGCCAGTGCATTGGAATATGTGCGTATCAGAAGTTTGGAAAATTCTGAGACAATCTGGCGTTGCTCAGCAGAAGACGCTTTGGCCCAATTACGGCCCATCGCCAGTTGCGTGATACGCTCAAAATTAAAATGCGGCATCAAGCGGCGTTCGGCCAAGCTCGTGAGTTGGGCCTGCGATTGGGCGAGATCAGGATTTTTTCTAACCTCGGCCGTAATATCAATCGCCATACGCCGAACCATATCTTCCGCACTTGTTTGAGCATGAGCGGGAAGAGCAATGGCCACAAGCGAGATAAAGGCCAAAATGACGGCGCGTAGAGATGCCATTTCTAAATATGGTCCTATCTTAAGGCGCGGATGAAGCTTCCTTGCCTGATGTCACCAGAGAATTGCGGCGCTGCATATAAAGGCTACGCGTGAAACTATATTTATCGAAGCTAAATTTGTCGACCATGTCGGCATTTTCAGCATTATCAGCGCGCATCTGCACATATTCAGCGCCTGTTAAACTATAAGACCAGGCTTTGGGCATATAGGTACGCGGATCAGAAGCAATGCGCGCTGCGCGGCCCACTGTATCGCGAGCATTGGAAGGTCCAAGTACAGGCAGAACAATATAGGGGCCGGCACCCACACCCCAGACACCGAGCGTCTGCCCAAAATCGCCTTCGCCTTTTTGCAGGCCGTTCATGCTGGCAATATCAATCAAGCCACCAAGGCCGACGGTTGAATTAACGATTACGCGCCCAAAGCTTGTGCCGGCATCTTTGCCGCGACCTTGCAGAACGTGATTGGCGCCAATGAAAACATCGTCAAGATTGCTAAAGACATTGCCGATACCGGTGCGGATAGGCTTGGGGATCACCGTATTATAAGTGACCACAATCGGCTTGATGAGAATTGTGTCGAGCAATTCATTAATGGCAAAAATGCCGCGATTGACAGGCTCAATCGGATCATTGACCTGCTGGTTCTGCGCAAATGAGGGCGCGCTCAAAGATGCGAGAAAGGCAGTGGCCAGAAGTGTGGCGCGTGAGCTTTTCATTTCCGTTCTCCAGAATCTTCTGATGCCTTATTATAAAGAAATTGGGCGATCAGTTTCTCTAAAACCATTGCTGATTGCGTTTTCGTGATACGTGCACCATCGACTAGATGTTGCGGGTCTCCGCCAGCCTCGAGACTGACATATTGTTCCCCCAACAGGCCTGAGGTGAGGATAGAGGCGATTGTATCATTAGAAAAATGATAAGATGGTCGGATACGAATTTGCACCACCCCCTCATAGGTCTCGCCATCGAGATAGATGCCCTCAACGCGACCCACAATCACGCCAGCACTTTTGACTGGGGCGCGGACTTTCAGCCCGCCAATATTGTCGAAGCGCGCTTCGAGCCGATAGCCCTCTGAACTGTCGAAACTCGCCAGATTGCCCACTTTCAGGGCCATGAAGACCACGGCGGCCATGCCAAGGGCGACGAAAAAGCCGACGGCAAGGTTGGTGCGGGAGCGGTTCATCAGTTGAGCCCTCTAAACATTAAGACGGTCAAAACAAAGTCGAGGATTAAGACAGTGAGCGATGAGATCACGACTGTTCTGGTTGTGGCACTCGAAACGCCTTCAGCGGTTGGCGCTGCATAATATCCTTCAAAGACGCTGAGAAGACCAACGGCAATGCCAAAGACAATGGCTTTATAAAGTCCGTTGAGCACATCCATGCGGAAGTCAACGCTGCTTTGCATTTGTGACCAGAAAGCGCCTGAATCAATTCCAATCAGTTCGACGCCTACCATATAGGCCCCAACAATCCCCGCTGTCGAGAAGATCATGGCAAGGATGGGTAGCGAAATCATGGAGGCCATGAAGCGCGGCGCAATCACGCGAGCCATTGGATTGACAGCCATCATATCCATTGCAGCAAGTTGTTCAGTTGCCACCATCAGGCCGATTTCGGCCGTGATGGCAGAGCCTGCACGGCCTGCAAAGAGAAGTGCTGCGACCACAGGGCCCAATTCGCGCACGAGCGATAAGGCGACTAAGGAGCCCAGCGATTCAACAGAGCCAAAGCGCTGGAGCACTTCATAACCTTGCACCGCCAAAACCATACCAACAAACAGGCCAGAGACAATGGTAATGGCCAGCGAGCGCACGCCTGCAAAATAGATTTGCTGAATGTGCAAATCTACGCGTTTGAACATCGGCAGAATAACGCCAAGCAGATTGATCAAAAAGCGCGCGAGCAGGCCAAGCCTTTCAAGGGCCCCCGTTGTTGAGGCCCCAAGCCTCTCGATAAAATCAAGCACGCGCGTCATGAGTCAGACAAAAGCTCTTGTGCATAGGGTTTTGCGGCAAGATGAAAGGGCACAGGGCCATCGGGCAGGCCATCTGCAAATTGCCGAATGAAAGGATCTTGGCTTTCGCGCACTTCTTGCGGCGAGAGATCACGATAGACTTGACCTTGCGAGATGATGACGACGCGATCTGCAATGCGCAAAGTTTCGGTCAAATCATGCGTCACAATGATGGATGTCAGGCCAAAGGTTTTATTGAGTTTGCGAATGAGCTGGCCAACAACGCCAATGGAAATGGGATCGAGCCCAGTGAAAGGCTCATCATACATCATGAGCATCGGATCAAGTGCAATTGCACGCGCTAAAGCAACACGCCGTGCCATGCCGCCCGATAATTCATGAGGCATGAAATGCGCAGATCCGCGCAGGCCAACTGCGTGAAGTTTCATCAAAACCAAATCACGGATGATTGGTTCTGGCAGATTGGTTTTTTCTCGATAGGGAAAAGCAATATTGTCAAAGACCGACATATCGGTGAAGAGCGCGCCAAATTGAAACAACATGCCCATGCGTGAGCGCAAGGCATAAAGATCTTTGCGGCTCAGTCGTTCCATATTGTGTCCATCAATATGGATCTCGCCCGACCATGCTTTGTTTTTTCCGCTGATGAGGCTCAAGAGCGATGTTTTACCGCTGCCCGATCCACCCATGACGGCTAAGATTTGGCCCTTGGGAACGCTGAGATAAAGACCGTCCAATACGGCGCGTTCGTTATAGCCGAAGCGGACGTCCTTGAGTTCGATCAGCGGTTGAGATGACACAATCCAGACCCAGCTTCGATTTGATCTTCTTTTTTAGTTTCCAGAGTTTAGCTCAGGCAAGGGGCTTTGTTTCCTTAAAAAAATCGCGCCGCGCCTCTTTTAACGGATGCGATGAGAGGCTTTTGGAGGGCTTTCCCAAGGGGAACCGAGCCTTCAGGTGACGAGAAATGTTGTAACATATTGATTTTATAGGATCATAAACCTCCTGTCTCTTATACACATCTGACG
>CAWUNF010000037.1:0-10030 GCA_963923195.1 uncultured Hyphomicrobiales bacterium
GTAGGCGTACTGCATCGATTTGTCGACGGCAGCCTTTGCGGCGCGAATGGTGTTCTTGCGACGACCGTAGAAGCCTTTGGCGGCGTCGAGGGTCTTCTTGTGCTTGGCATGGGCGGTTACACCGCGCTTGACACGTGCCATGACTGATCTCCTGGAAAGAAAGCTAAATTGGAAGGGGCGGAGAAGTCTCAGCCGTTGGGCAAGAAGAACTTCTTGATGTTGTCACCATCCGTCTTGAAGAGGACGTTGGTGCCGCGCAGGTTCCGGATCTGCTTGTTGGTCCGCTTGATCATGCCGTGGCGCTTGCCGCGCTGGGCGTAGAGCACCTTGCCGGTGCCAGTGATCTTAAAGCGCTTTTTAGCGCCCGACTTGGTCTTCAACTTGGGCATTTGGCTCTCCATTGGGTGGTTGCCCACCCGGTTACTCTTGTCCCAGATCGGTCCCGGTGGATCGATCAGGTTCGCATCACGATGAGCGAAAAGAACCGCCACGGCAGCCCTTATGAGCCGGGCGGTTCGAAGGGGCGCTTATAGAGGCTCACTGCCCTGCTGGCAAGCGGGTGAGGCCTGTTTAGGCGGCCCGAGGCCGGGCCGCATTCGACCCCGATTTGGTCCCCGGGGCCTGATTGGCAATTCGGAAAATAGTGACCATGTCATTGAGAGTGTCGATCTGGCGGATAAGGGTCGCGGCCGTGGCCGCGCTTTCTTCCGACAGGGCGGCATTCTGCTGGGTCATTTGGTCCATCTCATTGATAGATTGGCTAATTTCCTCAATTCCGTGGGCTTGATCCTTGGCCGCGGCCGAAACCTCGCCGACGCTCTCAGAGGCCTTTTGGACGGCAGTAATGATGGTTTCGAGGACATCTCCCGTGGCCTGCACCAGTCTTGCCCCCTCTGTAACCTCGCTCCCAGAGGATTTGATAAGGGCTGCGATTTCCTTAGCCGCCCGTCCCGAATTCTGGGCCAGATTGCGCACTTCTGAGGCGACGACGGCAAAGCCGCGCCCGGCATCCCCGGCGCGCGCCGCCTCCACCGAGGCATTGAGCGCTAAGAGATTGGTTTGGAAGGCAATTTCATCAATCATCGAGGTGATTTCGGAAATTTTCCGGCTTGCATGTTCAATGCGCGACATGGCCTCAATGGCGGTTGTGACAATCGACCCGCCTTGAGCGGCCACTTCCATAGCCTCACGCGTGAGAGACACAGCGCGTTCTGATGAACCGGCCGCGACTTTCACCGAACTTGCCAAGAGATTGGCGGCGGCCGTCGTTTCTTCCAGCGAGGCGGCTTGGTGTGAGGTGCGCATCGACAAATTGCCCGCGCCGGAATTGATCTCTTGCGCGGCATTGGCGACTTCGCGTGATGTCGCAACAATAGTGCCGACCGTCGTTGAGAGACGATCAATCGTGGCGTTCACACTTTCAGCAATTTGGCCCAAGACGCCCTGATAATTTCCTGTGACACGTCGAGTGAGATCACCCGCAGACATGGATTCGAGACTGGCGGCACAATCACCAAGGGCTTTTTCAACCGTTTCGGAAACCTGATTGAGCCCCAAAGCTATGTCATGAATGAAACCACTTTTGTCAGCCAATGACAGGCGATGAGAAAAATCACCTGCTCGGCTTGCTTTGACGATTTCGGCCACTTCCGCTTCGCCACGCAAGTCGGCCGCGACATCATGCCAAAAGACAGTCTTTCCGATCTTCATGCCATTGCCGTCAAAAACCCATGTAGCATCGACAATGGTCGTGAAAGAATTTCCCTCAAAAATCTTTTTTGAACGTGTCGCATCTTCTTCCAAGACGCGACAAGGATCGGTGAAGCGCGACAGCAACGAGACAAAAGACATGCCGCGCAAGGAGGCGGATGCAGTCCCACCTAATATTTTTGCAAGATAATTTGCCAGTTTGGCGCTGACAAAAACAATGGTTTCATTGGTATCGACAATCATCATCATCGTATTTGAGCCATTAATGGCTGAAACAGTCAGTTGATTTTCATTGGCAACACCGCTGATCAAACTAACACCGCGTGCGACTTCGCCCACTTCATCCTTGCGTTCAAGGCATGGAATATCAACACGTTCACCAGCTTTGATTTTATTGAGAACGAGCGCCAGTTCACGAATAGGTTTGCCGATAAGCCTTGCATAAAGCAGGGTTAAAATGACACCCAATAAGGCGCTGGCGCCCGCAATTTGAATGAATAAATCTTGCGATTTTTTTATTTGCTTCTCAGCATCAACGCGAAATTCAAAGCCGCTTGAGGCCACCATTTGCACCAGCTCTTCGAGTGCATCAGAAACTTCCATTGATTTCTGATTGACCGCCCAAGAGAGGGGCAGGCTTTTCATGGCACCTTGTGGCCTCAGAGACGCAAAGCAGAGGCTTTTCCATTCGCTAACCAGATTTTGAATGCGATCCAAAGCTTGCATGGTTTGTTGGGCAGGCAAGCGCTCTGCAACAATTGTTAAATCCGCAAACATATCATTCAAGGATTGATCAATTTGCTCAGATGCGCTTGCGGCCAAATGCGGCTTTTGTCCATCTCTCAAGTAAATGCCTAGAGCTTTGTTGAAAGTTGTGGCCGCTGAACGCGCATGGCTAATGCTCATGAGCGGGCGGTCATACATATCAACCACCATGCGCCCAAGTTCCGTTGATCGATTGATGGCGAGATAGGCCAAACCAAAAATCAATGCGACAAGCAGGCCGAAGCCAAAAAGGAGCTGGAACCGGATTTTCATGGCGAGGATCCAGATTTTAATTCACTTGAATATTGAGCTTCATGCGCGGATGGATCGCGCAAATCACATTGACCAATCCCGCTTTGTCGAAGGTGACGGGAACCGAGACACCAGGTGCCAATGATCCAAGATTGAAATCATTGCCGGAAGAGGTCGACATAATATTGTGAGACACCGTGTCATCATTGATGAACACAACATGATCACCAACAGCAATGACCATGTTTTCTTGCGAGAAAGACCGTCCCTTTTGACCAACCTGAAATTCAGTTGCCGCAAGGGCAATGCCGCTCACGCACATGCTCAAAAGACCGATGGCGGTTAAAACACTTGGATTGCGCATTATGAACCTCAAAAAATCAAAAAATGAATCAGCGCGGCAGAACAGGTAGCTGCATGGAAATCGCTTCACCCGTCAGAGTTTTCATGAAGGCTACAAGGTCAGCCTTTTCCTGAGCTGTCAGACCAAGTGGGCGAATGAGGTCTGAGCGACTGGTGCGCGCAACGCCGCCTTGATCATAATGATCAACAACCGCTTCTAATGTCGCCAGCGATCCATTGTGCATATAAGGACCACGCAAGGTAATGTCGCGCAGTCCCGGTGTTTTGAACGCATGCTGCATTTTGACGGAAATTTTGTTGAATTCCGCACGGCCAATATCTGCATCAGACATGCCAATGTCGTGGAAACTGTCATCGGTGAAATTCCATCCCGAATGACATTCAGCGCATCCAGCTTTTCCAACAAAGAGATCAAAGCCGCGAGCCGCTGAGGACGAGATGGCATTTTTATTGCCGCTGATCCAATCATCGAAAGGCGCCCATCCAGAGACGACGGTGCGTTCGAATGTGGCAATGGCTTTGGCAATTGTGGTGGCGTTCATGCCCTCGCCCGGGAAGGCGGCTTCAAACAGCGGACGATATTCAGAAATAGATGTGAGACGCTCCAAAAGCTTTGCCAGAGACATATTCATCTCGGCTTCGGCCTGAATGGGACCCAGCGCCTGTTGTTCGAGCGAGGCGGCACGGCCATCCCACATGAAAATCGATCCCCATGCGGCGTTCAAAATGGTCGGCGAGCGTCTCTTGAGTTGTTTCATGCCATCGCCCACGCCTTTGGCGAGGCCATCGCCCCAACCAAGGCTCGGGCTGTGACAAGATGCGCAAGATTGCGATCCGGAATTGGACAGGCGCGTGTCGAAATAAAGCGCTTTTCCGAGTTTGAGCTTTTCTGGAGTGAAGGGATTGTCGCTGGGGAAGGGTACGGCACTGGGGCGCAGGTAATCCTTCTTCACCACATCCGATTTGACGGGCGGCGCAGCAGTGATGGCGGCTTGTTGGATGGACCCCACTTGTGCGGCGATGAGGGGAGCGGTTGAGGCCCCAAGCGACAGGCAGGTAAAAACAAAAAAGGCTTTGCTTCGAAATGATTTCACGGGACACCCCCGGGGAAAAGAGACCCGGGACGACCCTTCGGCAATATCGAAAGGTTGAAAAGCCCCGGTAAATACAACCAGAGCACGATAGCTCAAGCGGGGCTGATGATCAAGAGAAAATCTAGTATTACCAGATATTTACTCTTCATTGACCATATCAGCCCCACTTTGTGAAGTCTATCAATCAGCGGGGCGCTAGCACCATGATCATCTGGCGGCCTTCCATTGAGGGCTCCAGTTCGATTTTGGCGATGGGGGCGGTTTCTTCCTTCACCCGGGTCAAAAGGCGATAGCCTAGATCCTGGTGGGCCATTTCACGGCCACGGAAGCGCAGGGTCACTTTGACCTTATCGCCTTCCTCAAAGAAGCGGCGCATGGCTTTCATTTTGACCTCATAATCATGGTCATCAATGCCGGGGCGCAGCTTAATCTCTTTAACTTCAACCACCTTCTGCTTTTTCCGCGCTTCGGCAGCCTTTTTTTGTTCCATGAAGCGGAACTTGCCGTAGTCAAGAATTTTGCAGACCGGAGGATTGGCGTTGGGGACGATTTCGACCAAGTCGAGGCCGGCTTCTTCAGCCATAGCGAGGGCCTCAAGACTTGCGACAACCCCTCGATTTTGACCATCTTGGTCAATCAATTGAACGTCTGGGACGCGAATGTCGCGGTTGATACGGTGCCCGTCTTTCTGCGGTGTGGGCGGGGCTTTCATGGGACGACGAATGGCAATCTCTCCTTCTGGTGCATAAGCCGGACCCGGTCCCGTCAACAACGGTTCGGACCCGCGCAGAAGATCGTTTGAGTGCCCGCCGAAGTCAACAGAACTTCCGGCCTGAGAGTGGCCATTTCGTGCTTTTTATCGGCTCTTTTTTACCAGCGGCCGGTATGTTCGATCAGACGTGCATAGATTTCGAGCGTCTGGGCGCACATTTTTTCAAGCCCAAAGGATTTCTCGACATGATTGCGCGCGCGTTCGGCGAGCGCATCGCGCGCGGCGGCACCCATGCCCAGAATATTCTCCAAAACACTTGCTAAAGCTTCCGGATCATTGGGGGGAATGGTCCAGCCTGTGCGGTTTTCGCGTGTCACGCGCGGCGGCGTCAAAACAGTCTCCGCGACCGCGCCCAAATCCGTCACGACAACGGGGGTGCCCATTGCTTGCGCTTCAACGGCGGAGCGGCCGAAAGCTTCTGGTTCGGTTGATGTGACAGTAAGAACGGCAGAAGCAGCAAGGGCGGCTGGCATATCCGTGACATGACCCACGCGTGAGACAATGCCGGTGAGATTTGCTTTTTCAATAGCCGCATCCAAGTCGCGCACATAGGCCGCGCGGCCTTGATCGTCGCCTGCCAGAATATAGCGCACATCTGTTATGCCGCGTTCAGCGAGCAAGCGCGCGGCTTCGATCAAAACTTTCTGCCCCTTCCAAGCCGTCAAACGTGCAGCGAGCAAAATCACCCGATCTTCTGGCCCCACATTCCAACTTTTGCGCATGCGCTGCACGCGCGCTGTATCAACGGCTGTGCGTGCAAAACGGCGCAGATCTGTGCCGCGATGAATAATGGCCGTGTGTTCACGCGCAAAAGGATAGGCATTGCCAATCAGGCCTGCCGTATAGCCACTATTGGCAATCACCACATCGCCGCGTGCCATAACAGAATTATAGAGCTGCTTGAGGGATGATTGTCCTGAATAGGCGCCGTGATAGGTCGTCACAAAAGGTGTATTGGTGCGCTGTGCGGCACCGAGTGCGACCCAAGCGGGCGCGCGCGAGCGGGCATGAATGATATCGACATTTTCGCGCTGGATGATTTTGGCAAGACGGCGCGCATTGAACCACATGAGCAGCGGATTTTTGGTGGCGGCTGGAAAGGGAATCCAAATCCCGCCAACCGCCTGCAATTCGCTGACCAAGCGCCCGCCCTCTGTTGCCACAAGGGCGCGCGCACCAGCCTCTGCAAGAGCTGCGGCAATATCAATTGTGGTGCGCTCAGCGCCGCCCGCATCTAAGCGCGGAATGATCTGCAGGATCGAGCGACCCGCGAGAAAATGTCTCCCGCCTGTCTCGAAAGCGCTCCTTGCGATCTGTCGCATTGCCCGTCCGGCCGTTATAAGTGCGTATGTCAGCTAAAGTGCTGACGAATCATTGATCCTCACATTAGCCGCGAGCTGAATGGAACCGCAAATGTCTGCTGATGCGACGAAAGCCGATCTCCCCATCGCATTTCAGCATGTTGGCCATTGCCGCTTGGCTTTTCGCAAACGTGCCGCTGTGCCTTCAGCGCGGATGAAGCCCGGCATTGTCTGGCTGGGCGGTTTCAAATCCGACATGCTGTCGACCAAAGCCGCTGCCCTTGATCATTTTGCCGCACAAGAAGGCCGCGCTTGTCTGCGCTTTGATTATTCGGGCCACGGTGAATCGGAAGGCCGTTTTGAGGAGGGCACGATTTCGCGCTGGACGCAGGAAAGCTTAGGCATGATCCGCGCGCAAACGAGTGGTCCGCAAATTCTTGTCGGCTCTTCGATGGGGGGATGGATTTCACTTTTGGTCGCGCGCGCTTTGGGCGCGCAAGAGGCGAGAGAGCGCCTCGCAGGTCTTGTCCTCATTGCGCCCGCAGTTGATTTCACGGAAAGCCTCATGTGGGCGCAAATGCCCGCCGCCATTCGTAATGACATTGAGACCAAAGGCGTGTGGTTGCGTGAAAGCGCTTATTCGCCAGAGCCAACACCCATCACGCGTGCACTGATCGAAGATGGTCGTCGCAATCTCATGTTTGATGGTGCGATTGAGGCCCATGCGCCGGTGCATATTTTGCAAGGCATGCAAGATCCCGATGTGCCTTGGCAACATGCCATGACTTTGGTGGAACATCTTGCAGGCGATCTTGTGACGCTTTCGCTGATTAAAGATGGCGATCATCGTTTGTCACGCGATGAAGATATAAAGGCTTTGATCACAGCCGTGGCCAATATTGCTTAATGTTTCTGTGCGGCGCGCAAATTGCGCGTCATCCTAAAGACGCCAAAAGCCAGCACGCCTGATATTGCCGATGCAATGACCAAAGGCATGGCATTGCTGTTGAGAAAAGCCACAACAAGAACACCAGCCCCTGAGGCCGAGACCATTTGCAAAAAGCCTGCAAGTGATGAGGCGGCACCCGCACGTTCTGGAAAAGGCGCCATAGCGGCGGCCATAGCTTGCGGTAAAACAAGTCCAATGCCGATGAAAAACAGCATTTCTGGAAAGACGATGGCGAGCAGTGCTTTTGGAAACAGCACAAGGCCAATCCATTGTCCCACACCACCCAAAGCGAGATAGATGACGCCGACACCAATCGTATGGTCGGAGCCATGTTTTGTCACAAGCCGCGTGCCAATCATCGTGCCTGCGACAAAACTCACGGAGCAAATTCCAAATGCAAGGCCGAAAGTAATTTCATCAAGTCCATAGATATTTTGCAGAATGAAAGACGAGGCTGAAATGAAAGCGAATAGGCCCGCATAGCTCAGCGCCAACAGCGCGGCATAGATGCGATAGGCTTTGTTGCGCAAAACAATCCCGTAAGAGGTGAGAATGATCGCCACGGAAAGATTGTCGCGATTGCGGTAGCGATTGGTCTCTGGCAGGCGCAGCAAAGCCAAAAGCGCCAAAATCAGACCGCCCGCTGCCATAGCCAGAAAAATAGAGCGCCAGCCAAGGGCGACCTGCAAAACCCCGCCCAAGATCGGGGCGATGATCGGGGTAATGCCTGTGATTGATCCCATGATCGACATTTCTCGACCCGCGCGGGCGCCGTGATAGAGGTCGCGCACAATGGTGCGGGCCAGAATGATGGGCCCCGCCCCGCCAAAGGCTTGGAAGGCGCGGGCGAGAATGAGCATTTCAATGCTCGTCGCCGCCGCACAAAGCAGACTTGCGGCCAGAAAGAGAATAAAGCCTCCGGTCAAGACGGGCTTGCGGCCCAGCGCATCCGACAAAGGCCCATAAAAGACCTGACCTATAGAAAAACCAATGAGATAGGCCGAAAGCGTGAGCTGGACTTGGGCCGGATTCGCGGCCAAGGCCGCCCCAATATGGGGGAGTGAGGGCAGGTAAAGATCGGTCGCCAAAGGCCCGAGTGCTGTCATGAAAGCGAGCATGACGGTCATGGCCAGCGTATCGGGCTTGAGATGCATGGGCCTGTCCAGGGGCGGGCGATGGACCGCCCGCGATGAGAGGGCAGATAGGGCGATTGGGCTTGCCTTGTCTATGCCCGTTCGCGCATGGCTCCCCTGCTCCTTGCGATCCTTGCCTCTGAGGGGGTGGGGGTGTATAAGAACCCCATTCACATCTTCGCAGTGTGACCATGTTTCATGGTCGATTGTAGAGAGTGGGGCCCGCCCGGGACCCGCTCTTTTTTGTTTCACCTGCCGCTTTGCGGTCAGAGGAGGTTGGTTTGGAGCCAAACGAGAGCAATCAGGCGCCGCAAGTGCCCGAACTGCTCGACGAGCCACGTCTCATTGTTGAGACGGGGTTGGCTGCACGCGTCGCGACCATCGCGACCCCGGTCCTGCTCGACCTTGGCTTCCGTCTGGTGCGTGTGAAAATTTCTTCGACGCAGGGCACCACCTTGCAGATCATGGCCGAGCGGCCTGATGGCACGATGAATGTCGATGATTGCGAGAAGGTCAGCGTCGCGCTGTCGCCCGTTCTTGATCTCGAAGATCCGATCTCGCAAGTCTATCGTTTGGAAATCTCATCGCCCGGCATTGATCGCCCCTTGGTGCGTTTGAGCGATTTTCAACGTGCCGTTTCGCATGAAGCCCGCATCGAATTGAATTTCGGTCTTGATGGCCGCAAGCGCTTTCGTGGCTGGATTGAAGGCACGGTCGGTGAAGGCCGTGATGCACTCATTCTTTTGCGCCGCATGGATGCGCGCGCGGATGAAGAGGCGGATGTCAAACTGCCGATCAATGATATTTCTGAAGCGCGTTTGGTGCTGACCGAAGCGCTCATCCGTGAATCTTTGCGTGCTGGCAAGGCCGCATTGGAAGAACCGCAAAGCGAAGAAGAAGAGGCCGAGACTGTGCGTCGTGGCCCCGGACGTTTCGCAAAGCCCAAACCCCTTTCTCCCGGCGCATTGGCTGCACGTCGCAACGCGCAGTCCGCACGTCCGAAGAGATAAGTAACTTCAAGTCCCTTTGAGGAGACACGACAATGGCCGTTAGCGCCAATAGGCTTGAACTGTTGCAGATTGCCGATGCAGTGGCCCGCGAAAAATCCATTTCGCGCGACATTGTTCTCGCTTCGATGGAAGATGCACTGCAGAAGGCAGCGCGTTCGCGTTATGGTCAAGAGACCGAAATCCGCGTCGAGATCAATCCGCGCACGGGTGAAGTGCGCACCTCGCGCCTCATGCTCGTTGTCGATCAGATCGAAAATGATGCGACGCAAATTCTTCTGACGGATGCGCGTAAGCGCAACCCAGCAGCTCAGGTCGGCGATTGGATCGCTGAAACTTTGCCGCCCTTCGATTTCGGTCGTATTGCTGCGCAATCTGCCAAGCAGGTCATCGTGCAGAAAGTGCGCGAAGCAGAGCGTGATCGCCAATATCAGGAATATAAGGATCGCATCGGCGAAATCGTCAACGGCGTTGTGAAGCGCGTTGAATATGGCAATGTGATTATCGACCTTGGTCGCGGTGAAGCAATCGTGCGTCGTGATGAATTGATCCCGCGTGAAATGTTCCGTCCGGGCGATCGCATCCGCGCTTATGTTTACGACGTGCGTCGCGAACAGCGTGGCCCGCAGATCTTCCTGTCGCGCACGCATCCGCAATTCATGGCCAAGCTCTTTGGTCAGGAAG
>CAWUNF010000038.1:0-9957 GCA_963923195.1 uncultured Hyphomicrobiales bacterium
GATCCTCTCTGGTCTCGTGGGCTCGGAGATGTGTATAAGAGACAGACATTGGGGAGTGCGCCTTGCGCTTCTTGCAAGCAAGACCAAAATTGCTGCAATTCAGTTTCATCTCTGAGGCGCAAGGGAAATGACGGATCAAGAATGGCAGGCGCAAGATCATTTGTAACAAAGAAATGCACGCCACTGGTGAGGCGTGGATTGCATTCAAGCGCAAATATTTGCCCATGCGCATCGCGCATAAAGTCAAAAGAGAGAAAGCCACTCCAACGCGTTTCTTGCGCATAGTGAGCGACGAAATTATCAATTTGCGCGGCCTCGACGCGCGAAAAACCAACCGCAACCGTGCCTGACATGACCGAGGCCCGATAAATGGCCGTGCCGCGCACAACGCCTTCATAACATAATGAGCAGGAGGATAATTCGTCGCCTAAAATCCGCTCTTGCACAATCGCCTGATCACTTGGTTCAAAAGGCACACCTTGCGACAAAAGCTTTGTGCCACCGCCCCCACAAGAGCGGCGCTCTTTCCAAACAAAATCCGCGCGCTCTGCTATCACACGCGCTTGCGCCTCATCTGCGCGCGCAGTCGTTGGAACCGAAAGACCCAATGCTTTGGCTTGTTCTGCAAAGCGCCATTTGTCATGGGCTTGATGCAAAACATCTGGCGGCATGGTGAAAACCATCACATCGGGCAAACGCGCCTGCAAATAGCTTGCATAAAGCGTTTCTTCCGAAATCGGCAGAATGATCTGCACATGTTCATCGCGCGCAATCTGCTCAATCGCCGCGAGCCAGCCTTGCGGATCATCAGCAGGAGATGGCACTTGCACAGAACGCGCAACAGCGCGCGAGGCGCCCGTCAAATGATCCGCAAAAGGATCAGCCACAATCACCCGCCAGCCCGCATGTGCAAAAGAACGCGCTGGATCAAGCGCTTTTGGTAAGCGCCCCAGTGTGAGCAAGACGGTACTCATCGTGTGCCTGCTTGGCGCACACGGCACATGACTTGTTTCACAGGGCGCGTGGTCAGCCGCGCGGCCGGGCGCACTGGATGATCTTCAGCCAAAGTGAAATCAAAAGATTGGATGAGGCGTGCGATGATCAACACGGCTTCAACACTGGCAAAGGCAGCGCCCGAACAAATGCGCGGCCCCGTGCCGAATGGAATATAAGCACCCGGCGTCATATCGCCTTCACGTTCGGGCAGGAAACGATCGGGATCAAACACATCCGGATCGCGCCAATATTTTTCATGGCGATGCAAGACCCAGGGCGAAACGATGACCAAAGCCCCACGCTTCACAAAGCGCCCGCCAATGGTTGAATCTTCCAGAGCAACGCGTGGCAAAAAGGTGATGGGCGGATAGAGCCGCACCGTTTCACGAAACACATTGCGCGTGAAAACAAGCTTTTTCGTTTGCTCAAAAGTGATCGGCCCTTCGCCACAAATCTGTCGCACCTCATCACGAATGCGCGCGACAATTTCGGGCTGTGAAGCCAAAATAAAAAAGACCCAAGTGAGTGCCGAAGCACTTGTCTCATGACCTGCCAAAAACAAAACGCCGAGCTGATCAATCAATTCTTCGCGGGTAAAGCCCACACCCTGCGCATCATGAGCGGCGGCCAAAGCGCGGGCAATATCGTCACAGCCCTGCCCGCTTTCATCAAGCAAAGCACCAATCTGCGCGCGGATGAAACGGCAGGCCTCCAAAACTTCGGGCTTTTGCGGCACATCGGTCCAAGCCTTGTCGAGCACCAGACGTTTGATCTCGACCTGCGCGACCGAGCGCTCAAAGATTGTAAAGGCCTCAAACACCTCATGGGCCGCGCCTTCATCCAAGCGCTGCGTCGAAAAGACCGTGCGGCAGATAATGTCGGCGGTCAGATGCGACATGAGCAAATCAAGACTGAAAGCCTCGCCGCGCGACGCCCGATCAGATAAATGCCGCGCGCAATCATCCACACCCGCCGCCATTGCCGGAAAGGCGCGGTTGATGCGCATCATGGAAAGCGCGGGGTCCACCATTTCGCGCTGGCGCCGCCATGTCGCGCCCGATGACACGAAAATGGAATCACCAATCAAAGGCTTCAGCGCATGGACCATCAGGTCCGATTTCGGGAACATATCTTCCCGCTCAATCAGCACGTGGCGAACAAGATCTGGCCGATTGACGATAAAGGTCGAGCGCCGCGACCAGCCCAAAGTGCCAATATCCATGCGATAGGCGGAACCGGGCAGCAAATCGAGCAAATTGCCATCACCCCGCAGCGCCGCCCGCATGAGCGAGACGACGGCAGGCAAGGGTTTTGGGCGCGGCGGCAGATACAAGACGGGACTCCTGTCCAATTCTCTTTACAGTCGATCATGTCAAATCGTAAACTGCAAGCCTATCCGCCCCCGAGAGCCCATGATCCGCTTGCTCTTCGAAACTCTGATCGCGCTGCATATTCTGGGCGGCGTCACGGGCGCTATTGCCTTTTGGGTGCCCGTGATTGGCGCCAAGGGTGGCAAGCTGCATATCAAAGCGGGGCGCATTTTTACCCGCGCGCTGCTGGTGACGGGCACTTGCGCCATTCTCATGAGCCTATTGACCTTACTCGCGCCCATCACCACCCATCCGCATCTGGAGGGGAAATTCGATGAGACATTCATTCGCGGCATATTCGGCTGGATGATGCTTTATCTCGGTGTGCTGACGCTAAACCTCGTTTGGTATGGTTGGCTTTGTGCGCTTCATCGCAATGACCGTTTGGCCTTACGCGAATGGCGCAATCTCTGGGCGCAACCGCTTCTCGTGATCGCTGCCGCCAATTGCGCATGGCAAGGATGGCAGGCTGATCAAATGCTCATGGTCGGCATTGCCTTTGTTGGCTTTGCAACAGTGGCTACAAATCTTTGGTTCATGTTCAAACCCAAACTTTCCAAAGTGGATTGGCAGAAAGAACATTTGAAAGCGCTCGTTGGCGGCGGCATCTCAGTCTATACCGCCTTCATGGCCTTTGGTTCTGTGCGTATTCTTCCAGAACTTGCTCTCAACCCCATCATGTGGGCGATCCCGCTCACCATTGGAGTGAGTATTATCATTTTCCAATGGGCCAAGCTCGATGGTTATCTCCGCCGCTTTCAGCCACGCGCCTTGCGCGCCACAAAGTCCTGAGCAGTCGGCACCAAATCACCCACAATTTTTGCTGATGAAATGACGCCCGGCAGACCAGCGCCCGGATGCGTGCCCGCACCCACCAAATAAAGCCCCTTCACTTCCTCGCTGATATTATGCGGGCGGAACCATGCGCTTTGGAAAAGCTGCGGCTCGAGTGAAAAAGCCGCGCCCTTGACCGAGCAAAGACGATCACGGAAATCAATCGGTGTCATCAAACGCGATGTGACAATCTGATTTGAAAGATCAGGTAAAACCGTTTCTTCCAGCCGCTTCTCAATGGCTTTGCGATAGGTCTCAGCCATTGCTTGCCAATCCGTCCCACTATCAAGATGCGGCACGGGCGCCAGCACATAAAAAGCATCACAGCCTTCGGGAGCAAGTGAGGGATCTGTCATCGTTGGGCGATGCAAATAAAGGCTGAAGTCTGCTGCCAGTTTCTTGCGCGAGAAAATATCCTTCAGCAATTCCTCATAGCGCGGGCCAAGCACCATCATATGATGATACACATCCTCATAGCGCTTCTTCGTGCCAAAATACCAAACAAAAAGACTCATGGAAAAATTGGCGCGATTGATTTTCGAATCCGTCCAGCGACGGCGAGGATAATTTTTCAAAAGTTTCGAATAGGTCCAAGCCGGGTCTGCATTTGAAACAACCAGATCAGCGGTGATCTCTTCGCCACTCTTCAGCCGAACCCCGCGCGCAGCACCTTGCTCCGTCAATATCTCTTCGACCTCTTCGCCATAGCGCATGAGGCCGCCTTTGCGCTCAATCAGCTTCACCATGCCACGCGCAATTGATCCCGTTCCGCCCATAGCGAAATGAACGAGATGCATGCGCTCCAAATGCGAGATGAGGCAATAATAGGCTGTGGTCGTCAGCGGATTGCCGCCAATGAGCAAAGGATGGAACGAAAAAGCCACGCGCAATTTCGGATTTTTGAAATAGCGACAAACTTCTGAATAGACCGAGCGATAGCCGCGCAAGCGCACGAGATCAGGTGCCGCCGCAATGACAGAGGAAAATTTATGAAAGGGGAAGTCGGCCAATTCTTTAAAGGCAACTTCATAAATATCGGCGCTGGCTTCAATGAAGCGATCAAAATTTGGCGCATCCTCTGGTGAGATGCGCGCCACTTCAGCCCGCATCCCGTCAAGATCAGCAACGCAGCGCATGACATCGCCATCATCAAAGCGAATTAAATAGAAAGGATCGACAGGGCGCAGATCGACATCATCGGCGAAATTGGCCCCCGCCTCCTGCCATAATTCTTCCAGCAGATAGGGCGCTGTAACAATGGTTGGTCCCGCATCAAAGGTGAAACCATCTTGTTTGAACACATAGGCGCGACCGCCCGGCCCATCCAATTTATCAACAACCGTGACACGCCAGCCTTTAGCGCCCAAGCGAACAGCGGCCGCAAGGCCCCCAAAACCCGCACCAATCACCAGCGCATGCGGCGCGCTCTTATGAGGCATGTCAAACATCCTCGTCCCCAATCACGTGAAAGCGCCGCGCCAGACGCAAAATTTCGGCAATGAAAAGTTTGGGCTCTTCTTCATGGGCAAGATGACCAAGCCCTTGCACATGGAGCACATCAGCAGCAGGCAGAAGACGGCGAATGTCATGCGCCCGATCAGGATCAATCGTGCGATCGCGCGACCCCACCATCAAAACCAAGGGCACCTGCAATTTTGGCAAAAGGCCACGCAATTCATCCAAATTCCAATTGGCCATCATCCGCAATGTGCCCGACACATGTGAGGATTGTTGCGCCAAATGACGATAAAGCGCGACGCCTTTTTCATCTAAGCGAGAGCCCGTTTCATCAATCAGGCGCTCCACTGTGCGCGGATGGCGCGCTTGGGATGAGACAAACCACGGTACCAGCGGATTGAGCGCCAAGAGTTTTGCAAGGCCTGAATAAAGTGTGTTGACTGTATGAAATGGCAAAAGCGCAGCATTAATGCCAATGATTGCTTTTGGTGCGATCAATCCATCCAGTGCCATACGCACACCAACAGCACATCCGGCTGAATGGCCGACAATCATCTCTGGGGTGGCTTTGAGCGCGGCCAAAAGATCAGACATCGCGCGTGCCATGCCCGGCAAAGTGAAAATATGCGAGCGGGCTGGGAGCGAAGAAAAACCTTGGCCCGGAAAGTCAGGCGCAATGACACGAAAATGCTGCGCGAGATCTGGCATCAAATCTCGCCATGTATGTGTGGATGCACCAGCCCCATGAAGCAACAGGAGCACTGGGCCCTCCCCCATGATCTGCACATGCCAATTGACACCGCCAGCACTGACAAAGCGGCTTGCCGCTCGATGCGGCCATTCCTGCTTGTCACGTCCGAAGACGAGTCTTTCGCTCATCTCGTGCGTCACTCCTGACACGCGTCTTGCGCGCTGGCTCAACCCGCGCAACGCCCATCGCACCCAAAACTTTCGCCATAATGGCCTCGGCATCAAGCCCGGCCACACGGATCATTTCGGCTGGCGTGTCTTGTTCAATGTAAACATCCGGCAGACACATGCTGCGGAATTTCAAGCGACCGGAATCAAGCAGACCTTCGTCCGTCAATTCCTTCATCACCAAAGCGCCAAAGCCACCCGATGATCCCTCTTCAATCGTGATGAGAAGATGATGCGAGCGCGCAAGCTCTTGCACCAAAGCCCGATCAATGGGCTTGGCAAAACGTGCATCAGCAACCGTAACAGTAAAGCCTGCAGCTTCGAGACGTTCAGCCGCCACCAATGTTTCTGCCAGACGCGTGCCCAATGAGAGAAGCGCAATATCGCGCCCGCAGCGCAAAATGCGCCCACGCCCAATCTCCCAGACACGGCCCTTTTCAGGCAAAGGCACACCGACCCCTTCACCACGGGGAAAGCGGAAAGCAATCGGGCCCTTATCATGCGCGACAGCGGTTGCGACCGCATCAACAAGTTCCGCCTCATCGGCGGGCGCCATCACCACCATATTCGGCAGGCAAGAGAGATAAGCGACATCGAAAGAGCCAGCATGAGTTGGACCATCGGCCCCCACCAGACCCGCACGATCAATCGCAAAACGCACATTCAAATTTTGCAAGGCGACATCATGCACGATCTGATCATAGGCGCGTTGCAAGAAAGTTGAATAAATCGCGCAAAAAGGCTTCATGCCGCGCGCTGCCAGACCTGCGGCAAAAGTCACTGCATGTTGCTCAGCAATGCCAACATCGAAAATGCGCGTCGGGTGGCTTTTGGCAAAAATATCAAGCCCCGTGCCCGCTGGCATAGCCGCCGTAATGGCAACAATACGCGGATCACGATGGGCTTCGCGCGTCAGCGCATCAGCAAAGACGCGCGTATAGGCTGGTGCCTTGGGTTGCGCTTTGGCTTGCACGCCTGTTGCGACATCAAATTTCACCACACCATGATATTTATCGGCTGAGGCCTCTGCAGGAGCATAGCCTTTGCCCTTTTGCGTGCGCACATGCAAAAGGATAGGCCCCTTCCCCGCATCGCGGATATTTTCCAAAATCGGCACAAGCGTTTTCAAATCATGACCATCGACAGGGCCAATATAGAAAAAGCCCATTTCCTCAAAGATTGTTCCACCCGTGAGGAAAGTGCGCGTGTGACTAATGGCGCGTGTGATCGTGCGATCAATTTTCTCTGGCAAATGGCTCGTCAAGCGACGCCCTGCTTCACGCAAAGACATATAGCGACGACCCGCCACAAGATGCGCCAAATGTTTGGAGACCGCGCCAGTGGGCGGGGCAATCGACATATCATTGTCGTTCAACACAACGAGCAGACGGCTTTTTAATTCGCCTGCATTATTCATAGCTTCATAAGCAAGACCCGCCGACATGGCGCCATCACCAATGACGGCAATGACTTTCTCATCACCGCCCAGCAAATCACGCCCCACTGCAAAGCCAAGCCCTGCCGCAATCGAGGTCGAGGAATGGCCTGCGCCAAAGGGATCGTAATCACTTTCCGCGCGGCGTGTGAAACCAGCGAGGCCACCGCCTTGGCGAATGGTTGTCATGCGTTCACGACGACCAGTGAGAATTTTATGCGGATAGGCCTGATGGCCCACATCCCAAATGAGCGTGTCGCGCGGCGTGTCGAAAACATAATGGAGCGCAACTGTCAGTTCGACAACGCCAAGCCCCGCACCCAAATGACCGCCTGTCTGCGCGACAGAATCAATCATGCTGGTGCGCACCTCTTCGGCCACGCGCTTCAGCTTGGATGGGGGAAGTTTACGAAGGTCGGACGGGCGATGAATCCGTTCGAGCAAATTTGCCGGGGTCTGCGTCACAATCGACCTCCCAAAGGCGGAGCGTAAGGGGAAGCTTACACGACCCCTCACGAAAGTGACAACAAAACTTTACATCTAGAGTGTCAGATTAACAGGACAGCCGTCATCAGCCCCGGAAGAGGCCCAAAAGGATGGAATGAGAGAGGAAAATGGCGAGAGAGACGGGACTTGAACCCGCGACCTCCGGCGTGACAGGCCGGCGCTCTAACCAACTGAGCTACTCCCCCGCATGCCGGATGGCCTCAAAGGCCCCCGAAAGCAGAGGATGGTCGAATAAGGCGGCCAGCCTCTTAAGTCAACTCGAAATCGGCAAAAGCCTGTCCTTTCCGGGGGCTTTTGCGAGGGCCTGCCTGCCTGGCTTTAAAGCTTCGGGCCAGCGAGCCGATAGCGGCGCAATTCGGCTGCTGAGAGAATGTGAATCTGGTCTGGATTGATGGTTTCTGCGCGCCGCACCAGATCGGTCGAAACCCCCATCATTTTGGCATATTCGCTCAGGCGCGCGACCAAAGGCTCGGCTGCAAAGACACGATCACGTTGCGGCCCAGAATCGGGGCGCATATTGGCTTCATACATAAACATGCGATGGATGCCGACGCGGCTCTCAGGCAAAGCCACCCGCTTTTTGGCGCCCATGAGCGCATAGACGCAAGCTGAATAGCAGCGTCCCGGCACCACCCAGAGATCTTTGCGGGCCCCACCGGGGGGCACTTTAGCAACCACGGCTGCCGCCCCCAATTTGCGCAAGGCTTGGCCCAATTCCATTGCCGCGACCACGCGCCCGCCTTGCGAATGGATCAGCACGATGGAATGCAAACGGCCCGAGCCAATATGCTGGGCGACGAAATCAATAAAGGCCTGCGGTGTTTTGGCGACAATCTCGCCATCGGCCGCGATCACCTGCGGACAGGTTTTCCCGCAGCGCTCGCCATAATCAACGAGGGAAAAGGCCATGTCTGCTGCCCGTGCGGGCGGAGCCGCCAAGGCGAAGAGGCCCACAAGGGCCAAAAAGCAAAACCGGAGCGGCCAGATCAGGATCATCCCCGAAACTTGGCCCGCTCCGGCGCTGAGTGCAAGCCGCTTTAGCGGTCGTCTTCGAGATCCCAGACAAAGCCCGAAAAAGCGGCCAGATTGGCCAAGCAATGCAGGCCCACCATCAAAGCCGGGCCGCCCTTACTGGCCAGAATGATCGTGCCAATGGCGGAAGCAAAGCAGATCACAAAAAGGATCAAAGCCGCCGTCGCGCGATGTTCAATGTTCCGGCCTTTCAGGAAATAAGTGCCGGCAAAACCCAAAACACCGGCATTGAACAAAATGCACGCAAATAAAATGCCCTTCACAGCAGGCGGCGCGCCCGAGGCCAAATAGGCACCCGCCCCAATAATGCTAAAGCCCGCTAAGAGGCAGGCAAAAGTGCCCCCAAAACGCGTGGCTGTGAACATGGGCCGTGCAGGCGCATGAGAAAGTGATTCAACGGCGTCCGTCATGTCTCCACCTCTCCTAAACCGACCCCCTTTCGGTCGGATATTAAGAAGGCTAGCGACCCCACCCCCCAAAAAGGAAATCAAGAAGATGTGGGGAATGATCGCAAGCATTTGATTTTAAATGAATTACACAAAGCAGGTGCGTAGAATATGGCTCTCCGCCCCTTGCTCACAAACCCCAAAGTGACAAAGCAAACACTGGTTGGGGCAAGGCGCCCTGCATCACCAGCGTCAAAAGCTTACAAGGGCGCAACGAAAGGATTTTTTCTATGCGTCTGCCATCTGCGATTTTTGTCACCACTCTGGCTTTTCTTGTCATGGGCACATGTGCTTCTGCCGCTGACAAGGTGAAAGAGACCGCGCAATTTCAAGATTGCATGGACAAGGTGGATCTCGGCGCGATGAAAAACGCGCAATGGTATGCTTGCTATGTGGAAGAGCTCGCGCGCCAAGACAAAGTGTTGAATGCCGAATATCGCGCGCTGCAGAGCCGCATTCCGGGAGAGGCCAAAGATCATTTGGTGAAAGGCCAGCGCGCTTGGATCGCCTATCGCGAGGCTTGGTGCAAACTCGAGCAAGAATTGCCCAATGCGCCAGGCGGTGAGGTGAATTACCAAGCCTGCATGCTTGAGCAAACATTGTCGCAAATCAACAAGTTCAAAGAGGTCTTCTGATGAACCGCTATGTTGCAGGGGTCTTTGCCTCCATTTTATCTTTGGTTCATGGCGCCGTCATTTTGGGCCTTGGCTTATTGACCCTGATGTTCTTCTCAGATGACAAAAGGCAGATTACAAAATTCAGCTATATGTTGGGTGTCAGCCCTGAGGCTTTCATTCTGGTGATTATCGCCATTTGGATTGGCTATGTGCTGGTCATGGGCTTTCTGGCAACCATTATTGCGATGAATGAAAATCTGGAACGGTTGCAGAAGACGGTGCAAGACTTGGCCGCACGATTGCCCTGACTTTTATGCAGCTCAAAATTATTTTTGCTCTCGGTT
>CAWUNF010000039.1:0-9794 GCA_963923195.1 uncultured Hyphomicrobiales bacterium
TAAAGTTTGGAAAGCGCTTCATGGCGCTGAGGCGGTGCATTGATGAGTAAAATGGACATGATCTCATCCGCAGCCGCGGCAGATGAAGCCCCGCAACTCAAACGCGAGATCCCCAAATGGATGATCACGACGGGCTCTGTGACTTTCGTTTTGCTGGCATGGGAAATTTTCGGCCGTGATGTCAATCCGGTCTTTGGGTCCTATCCGAGTGCGATTGCCGCTGCCTTTTGGAAACTTGCTGTCAGCGGACAATTGATGGCAGCCCTCATCCAGAGCCTCAAAGCTTTTGTGGTTGGCTATGGTCTTTCTGTTTTGATTGGCGTGCCGCTTGGTCTCATCATCGGGCGCTCGCGCTTTCTCGAAGCTGCCATTGGCGTCTTTATTACCGGCGCTTATGCCATGCCCCTCGTGGCACTCGTGCCCTTGCTTGTTCTTTGGATGGGCCTTGGTTTTGCTGTCAAAGCTTGCGTCGTCTTTTTGATGGCGGTCTTTCCGATTGTTATTAATACATGGCTAGGTGTGCGCGCTGTTCCCAAGACGCTCATTGAAGTTGGCAAGAGTTTTGTCGCATCCGATTTCACCATTCTGCGCCGTATCGTTTTGCCTGCCACCATTCCCTATATTATGGCAGGCATTAAGCTTGCGGTCGGGCGCGGTGTTGTCGCAATGGTGATTGCAGAATTTTTTACCGCCATTTCCGGCTTGGGCGCGATCATCATCAATGCTGCCAATGCATTTGATACGGCGCGGATGTTTGTGCCCGTCATTGTCCTGATGGTGCTGGCCACCATGCTCAATTCTTTTGTGGGATGGATCGAGCGCAAAGTCGCCCCTTGGCAAGTCGAATTATCTGGTCGCGACGAGGCATAATATGGCACGCAGATTGAAACTCGCCGTTCCGGATCTCATCTCTAATTCTTATTTTCCGGCGGCGGCGGCTGTTGAACTCGGCTTTTTCAAAAAAGAAGGGCTCGATGTCGATCTCGAACTCATATTTCCCGTCGATAAATGCTATGCGGCATTACGCGAGGGTACGATCGACTTTGTCGGCGGTTCTGCACATTCGGCTTTGTCCGCCTTTCCAGAATGGAATGGTGTGAAGCTTCTCTGCGCACAAGCCCAAGGCATGTATTGGTTCTTGGTCATGCGCGCCGACCTCAATCCACAAAAAGGCGCTCTCGACATTGTTAAGGGCCGCAATATTGGTGCAGCTCCTTGGGTCAACATGGGCTTGCAACGCTTGCTCATCAATGCCGGTTATGATTTGGAGCGCGACCAAATAAAAATCGCACCTGTCCCGGGTGCAGCGCCCGGAACAGGCCCAGTCAATTTCGGCCTGACTGCGGCAAAGGCTCTCGAAGACGGCAAGATCGACGGTTTCTGGGCCAATGGCATGGGAACAGAAGTTGCTGTCACACGCGGTGTTGGCAAAATCGTGCTCGATATTCGCCGAGGCGACGGACCGAAGGGCTGTTTCAACTATACAATGGCAAGCATAGCTGCCTCTGATGTATTGATTGACCGTCATTCCGAAGTCGCCGCTGCGGCCGTGCGTGCGATTGTGGCCACACAAAAAGCACTTAAGGCGGATGTCACACTCGCAACGCAAGCTGGGCGCGCGCTCTTTCCTGAACAAGAGGCCGGGCTCATTGCACAAATTATTCAGCGCGACCTTCCCTATTATGATGCCTCCATCACGCCCGACTTTGTTGCGGGCATGAATCAATTTTGCCGCGAAGTCGGCATATTGAAAGGCAACCCATCTTTCGAAAAAGTGGTGGCCACACCATTTTCAAAATACTGGACCGCGTGAGGATCCGTCATGGCGATCAATAAACTGCATGATGAATTTCATACACTCGATATGAATCAAGGCTGGGAAGTGCCTGCTGGTTATCCATCTGGCATTCAGCAAAAGATTTTGTCGGGTGCCTTGGATGAAGTGAATAAGCGTGGTTCACGCACGCGTTTGCTGAGATTTGATCCCGGCGTCTATACAACAAAGCCCTTTGTGCATGAATATTGGGAAGAAGTCTTCCTCGTCTCCGGTGATCTCACTGTTGGCAATGATGAACAGGGCAAAGGCGGAGAAAGCTTTTCGCCTTTCACCTATGCTTGCCGTCCACCGGGAGCCTATCATGGGCCGTTCCGCTCCGATAAAGGCTGTTTGCTGCTTGAAATACATTATTACGATCCAGCCTAAATCATGACACAGCCGTCACTCGAAAAACTCGCGCAAGATCTCGCGCAAGGAAAAACCAGCAGTGAAAAACTGGTGGAAGATTGTCTTGCGCGCATTGATGAGACTTCGGGGGAAGGCGCAACAAGTTTTGTTCATGTGGCTCGCGATCAAGCGCGTGCGAGCGCGCGCGCAATGGATCAATTGCGCAAAGCGGGGTCTGCCCCCTCCCCTTATGCGGGCATTCCTGTATCGATTAAAGATCTGTTCGACATTCAAGGCGAGCAGACACGTGCGGGTTCCATTGTTCTTAAAAATATTGCGCCTGCTGAAAGAGATGCTCCCGCCGTTGCGCGCCTCAAGGCCGCAGGCTTTGTGGTCATTGGTCGCACCAATATGACCGAATTTGCTTTTTCAGGCATTGGTATCAATCCGCATTATGGTACGCCAAAAAGCATTTATGATCGCAAGTTAGCTCGTGTGCCAGGTGGCTCTTCCTCTGGTGCAGCCATTTCCATCACCGATGGAATGGCGCATGGCGCATTGGGCACTGATACTGGCGGCTCTTGTCGCATTCCTGCGGCCTTTAATGCCATTGTTGGATTTAAACCAACCGCTCAACGCGTTCCAACAGATGGTGCTTTTCCGCTTTCGACGACGCTCGATTCCATTGGCCCTTTAGCGCGCAGCGTTGCTTGCTGTGCGATTTTAGATGGCGCTCTTTCTGGCGGCGCTATGAAAGCGCCTTTGCCTCGCGACCCTAAGGGCCTGCGCATTGCCGTTCCCAAAACCTTTGTGCTGAATGATTTGGATAAGGATGTGTCAGCGGCTTTCTCGGCAAGTTTGAAAAAGCTTGCGGATGCGGGCGCGATCATCAGCGAAATCGCCTGTCCAGAGATTGATCAGATTCCGGCTGCCAATGCCAAGGGTGGATTTGCTGCGCCAGAAAGCCTTGCCTCGCACAAGGATTTCATTGCCAAATATGCGGATCTTTATGACAAGCGTGTTTTGGTACGTATTCAACGCGGGCATGAACAATCCGCGCAAGATTATATTGAGCTCATGCGCCTGCGTGCGCAGATCATCCGGGATTTTGAAACCCGCATGGAAAATTATGATTGTTTGGCCTATCCGACTGTGCCGATGATCGCGCCACCCATTTCAGCTTTTGCAGAAGATGCAGATTTTACGCGGCTCAATATGTTGGCTTTGCGCAATCCGGCGGTGATGAATTTTCTGGATGGCTGCGCCATTTCTGTGCCGATGACGCGTCTGCCGCATGCGCCAACGGGAATGATGCTTTCCTGCCCACATGGACAGGACGCTAAGCTTTTCGCATTGGCGGCAGGCATTGAAGCCTTGCTGTCTTGAAAAGCGCTTCAAAGAAAAGGGCCCCGCTTATGGCGGAGCCCTTTCGCATGGCCGTCAGAACTGAAGACCCGATGCTGTTTGTCAGGCGCGATTAGCCAGCAACGCTGAGGTTGCCCGCAGCGGATTTGCCCGTGCGCTTATCAGCAACGATCTCGAAATTGACCTTCTGGCCTTCATTGAGACCACGCAGGCCAGCCTGTTCGACTGCGCTGACGTGGACGAAGACGTCCTTGCCACCTTGATCAGGCTGGATGAATCCGTAGCCCTTTGTCGCGTCAAACCATTTCACAGTTCCCGTAGCCATGGGAATATTCCTTATATAGACAAGCAGTTCCATCGACGCACCAAAGATGCGCCGCGCGATATCGATTTCATCTGGAAGTTTCAGCAGACGCCATTTGGCGAGTGGCCTATTTGGCCAGAGTCGATGAAGCTAACTTATGGAGCCAGTCACGCACTTGCAAGGCATAAAAAAATATTTATTTCGCAGCGCGATTTTAAAAAAGCCCGAAAAAAGGCGCTTTCTCAGAGATGATGAAGCATGTCCTCATGCCAAATGAGGCAAAAGGCAAAACAGAACAACGCCAAAAGACGCAGACGACAGACAAACAAATAACCCACCCGTCACCCGCAAGCTTCTCGCAGGTTAGCTGCAAGCCATTCGCAAACTATTCATCTGAATAATCTTCTTCACCTTCTGCCAGCGCAGCGTAAGCGCAGCAGATGGATGCTTCCGGATCCCAGGCGCGCACGGCCGAAACCATCCAAAGAGCACCTTCGAGATCATTGCAGGGGTGACGCACACCCGTTCCTTGAACCCACCAAATCAGCACGGCACGCAACTCCAACTCAACACGATGTGGAGGCTAGCAGTCCGTGCTTAACAATCTGTTCCACTCCACACCCGCCATTGCCCGAAAGCCAGCAAATCCGTAAAAAGAGGGTCAATCACGCGATGACAGCGGCCAGGTCGACCCCAAAAAACACCTGAGCACCGGGAGGCAAGAAGATGGCATATCTCAAGAAAATGGCTCTGAGCCTGGCTATGGGCTTGGCTATGAGCACGGCCCTTTTGACAATAGCCCCATTGTCTGCCTCCGCCCAGGATACGGGAGCCAGCTTCTATAAGGGAAAGACGGTCCGATTCATTGTCGGGCTTGGCGTGGGCGGCGGCTTTGATGCCTATGCACGCATGATTGCCCCCTATCTCTCCAAAGAACTGGATACGACGGTCATTGTCGAAAACCTCCCCGGCGCTGGTGGGCTTTTGGCGCTTAATCAGGTCTATACGGCCCAGCCAGATGGTCTGCGCGTCCTAATCGTCAATGGCACGCCCGCCGCCCTTGGCCAGCTTCTGGAACAAGACAATATCCGTTATGATCTGACCAAAGCCGACCATTTGGGCATTATTAGCGCCTATCCTTGGATCTGGCTCATGGGCCCCAAAACCGATGTCAAAACGGTTTCAGACGCGCTCAAAGGTGGCACCAAAATCCGTTGGGGTGGCACGGGACCAAGCGATGGGCCTGCCGATGGCGCGGCACTGACCTGCCATGTCCTCAAACTCGATTGCCAAATCGTGCTGGGATATAAGAGCAGCGGCGATATTGCGCTGGCGATGGAGCGCGGCGAGATGGATGGGCTCTATCTCTCAGATTCCTCTGCCGCCAATTATGTCAAAAACGGCCAAGCGCGCGCCGTGGCCGCAATGGGGCGCGTGCGCTCTGAATTGCTGCCCGAGACGCCCACCATTTTCGAACAGGCCAAATTGACCAAGGATCAAGAATGGTGGTTCGATTTTCGCGCCAATTTGAATGATCTGGGCCGCATTCTCATCACCACGCCTGGCACACCGCCCGAGCGCATTGCTTTCCTCCGCGCGGCCGTCAAACGCGCTTTGACCAATCCCGAACTTATGGCGGAAGGTCAAAAGACACAGCGTTTCGTGGCCTATCAGCCGCCAGAAACAGCCCTGGAAATGACCAAGAAAGTGCTGAGCGGCATTAATGCCGAACAGAAGAAGATCGTCCGCGACGTCATTTTTAAATCCAATTAAGGGGCGCCAATCCCGCCCCTTGCCGCGCCTTCCGGGCCGGTCTAGCCTCTTTCTCAAAAGGGGCACGAGACCCCGCCCGGGAGGAATTTTGATGAAGACGATCACACGTCTGTCTGCCGCTGCTCTGGCCTGCCTCATCATATGTTTGGCGCCAACATTGCCTCGTGCCGATGAGGCGGAATTTTTCAAAGGCAAAACAATCCGTCTTGTGAATGGGGGCGCGGCTGGCTCTGGCTATGATCTTTATTCACGCATGTTAGCACCTTGGCTTGCCAAGGAACTCAATGCCACGGTGATCGTGGAATCGCGCCCCGGTGCTGGCATGATGACCGCGATGAACCATGTCTGGGGTGCGCCACCTGATGGTCTCACCCTGATGCTTGCTCCCGGTGAAGGCGCTGTCATTGCCAAACTCACCGATGATCCCGCCATTCGTTTTGATTTGACCAAATATCCCATCATTGCACGCGTGAATACGGCGCCGCGTGTTTTGATCGTCTATCCAGATGGTCCGCTCAAAACGATGGCTGATTTTGCCAAACCGCCTAAAACAATTTTCATTGGCGCCAATGGCAAAACAGATGGCGCATCGGACACGTCAGCCGTTGTCTGCCATGCGTTGAAAATACCCTGCAAAATTATGATCGGCTATCCATCTTCAAAAGAATTTTCAATGGCCGCTATTCGCGGTGAAGTTGATGGCACCATTCTGGTCGATGATTCTGCCATGCGCTATTCCGACAATGGTCAATTGCGCGCATTGGCTGTGATGTCACGCGAACGCGCCGCGCTCATGCCCAAAGTGCCCACGATTTTTGAAGAATTGAAACTGGATGCAGAAGCTTCATGGTGGCTCGATTTCCGCGAAGATTTGCGCAAGATCGGGCGTCTGCTCGTCACACCACCCGGTGTTTCAAAAGAACGCCTCGCTTATCTGCGCATCATCGCTAAGAAAGTCCTCAATGATAAAGAGGCTTTGGCAGAATTTGAACAGCGCAATCAGCCAGCCCTTTATGGCGATCCGGATGAAATGACGCGTCTGGTCACCAAATCGCTCGACGGCTCGATTGGGGAAGCCCGTCTCAAAGAGCTGAAATATGTCATCACCGAAAAATATTATTGAGAGGTCATTCGACCCATCATCGGAATCATGTGACAATGAAACATGCGCATGATGAAAAGCAACCAGTGCCCCTTGCTTGGCGAACCCGGCATTTGGCCTTAAAATAAAACGAACCTCGCGTTTGAAGACGCGGGCGCAAAAGGTTAGCTTTCCGGATGAATGGGACAAGACAAGAAACCAGCATTGGGCGCGCCCTATTCTTACTGCTCGGCGGTGTCATTTCTTCCGCACAATTGGGCAAAGCCTTTGTCGCTATGCCTTTGCTTCAAGCTGAAATGGCCCTGCCCCTCACAATCGTCTCTTTTCTCATCGCGACATTTGCAACATTGGGCGCCTTATTTGGTATGGGCACAGGGCTTGTGGTGCGTCGCATCGGCAGCCGACAAGCTCTGATTGGCGGCATGATCATTATGGCGTTGGCGAGTTTGGCGGGAGCGGCTGCACAAACGCCTCACATGATGATCCTATCGCGCGTGATCGAAGGCATTGGCTTTTTAGGCGCCGTTGTTGCTATTCCAGATGTGCTCGGTCATGTCGCTACGGGAAAAGACCGCAATTTCTTCTTAGGGCTCTGGGGCACATTCATGCCCACAGGTACAGCACTCATGCTGCTCATGGGCCCCGCTCTTCCCCACATGGGCTGGCGTCTGCTTTGGCTGTCACAAGCAGGCCTTGCTTTGGCCTATGCTCTGCTCGCTGTTTTTTATCTGCCCAAGACAAGCAGCGCACATACAACAGACGGTCCCAAACTTTGGGACATGGCAAAAAGCGTGTTGGGAAACCGTGAGAGCCGTCTGCTCTCGACCATGTTTGGTCTCTACACATTTCAATATTTTATTCTGGCTGGTTTTCTGCCTGTCATCCTTGTCTCGACACTCAATCTGCCGCTTGAGCGCGCCACTTTATTCACGGCTGGCGTGGTGGCTGCCAATGCAGGCGGTAATGTCTGCGCCGGTCTTTTGGCACGCGCGGGCTTTCCACTCTGGGTGAGCATGAGTGCATCGCTGGCGTCATATGCCCTGCTCTCACCCTTCATCTATTCGCTCGGCATTGATGCCAATGTCATTGCCCTTCTGGCCGGCTTAAACCTCTGGATTGCAGGCCTCACGCCCGGTTCGGTCTTTGCCTCTGTTCCACGCTTGGTCAAAGTGGAATTGGCCACGCCAACAATGGGGCTCATTCAACAATCGAGTAATATTGGGCAGTTTTTAGGACCCGTGGCGGCCGGCTATTTTGTGACCCAATTTGGCTGGCCCGCCATTCCCTTCCTGCTTATTCCAATGGCGCTGCTTGGTCTTTGGGTCGCCTTTTCGCTGCGCCCTTATTTCAAGAACCAAGGCTGATATGGACAAGGCGAAAGGCCCCGGCTAGGAAAATAGATAAAGCCAATCAATAAGGCTCGATATGATTTCGGGAGGTCACATGAATATGTCTCGTCGGGCGCTTGCCGGCGTCCTCGCGCTCACCGCCACATTTGGCTCTGCTCTCGCACAAGACAAAAAGCCTGCTTGGCTCGATGAAAAACTTTTGCCTGCCGCTCAGGCCGAAGGCCAGGTCATCGTCTATTCAACGACGAATGAACAAGAAGGTCTGCCGCTCTGGAAAATTTTTGAAGATCAGACCGGCATTAAAGTTCTCTATGTTCGCGCCTCAGATGCGCAAATTCTCTCGCGCGTGATCATTGAAGCGCGTGCGGGCCAACGCACTTGGGACATTGCGCAAACCGCCAATGTGCAAAAATTCCCGCAAGATTTTTTAGCTGACTTTGAGCCGATTGATGCGCAAAAGCTCATGCCATCAGCACGTGGTGCAAAAAATAAATGGTTTGGCATGTATGCCAATTATAATGCGCCCGCCTATAACACCAATCTCGTCAAGCCGGATCAAATTCCACAAAAGCTCGAAGATTTTATAAAATTCCCGCAATTTGCTGGACGTATTGTGATTGATGATACGGATACGCCCTGGCTTGCGGCCATTTTTGATCATTATGGCGAAAAACGCGCCCGCGAAATTTTGGAAGAATTCGTCACCAAGATGAAACCCGTTGTGCTGGATGGTCATCTTGCCATTGCGCGTGCTGTGGGGAGCGGCGAATATGCTTTCGCTCTGAATAATTATCTCAATCTCACATTGAATGTGAAACTTGCAGGACAACCAACCGATTTCTGGGTGATGGAACCTGTAACACTCTTTTTCGGTCAATCAGGTGTCAATGCCAAAGCGCCGCATCCCAATGCAGCGAAACTTGCACAGAATTTCATTGTCAGTGCCGAAGCTCAGCAATTTTTGACAAAATTCGGTCGCTTGCCCACACGCCCAGATGTGGAGACAAATCCCAAAGGCGTTTTATCTGGCATAGAAAAGGCGAAAGTTTCGACCGTTCTTCTTGATTCTGAAGACGAAAAGAAATGGGCCAAAACTTTCAAAGAAATCTTCCGCTCAACGAAGTGAGCGCAACACAAAGGCGGGCCTCAAACCCGCCTTTTTTATGTTCCATAAATTTTGTCAGCGCGGGCCTCAAAGGCCTCTGCAAAACGTCGAAAAGCGCTGTCAAACATAGCGCCCATAAGAAGCCCCAAAGTGCGACTTGCAAATTCGTAAGAAATCGAAAAACCAACTTCACAGCCGCCCTTTTCGAGATCCACAAAAGTCCATTTATTTTCTAAATGGCTAAAGGGTCCGTCGACATATTCCACCAGAATTCGCAAGCGCGGACGATCTAAAGTGACACGGCTTGTAAAAGTTTCGCGAATGGCTTTATAGCCAACTTGCATTTCCGCCACGATGGTTTCAACACCCTCTCCGCTTTCAACACGCCGACGCACGCGAAGACCGGTACATAGCGGCAAAAATTGCGGATAGGATTCTACATCTGCGACAAGATCGAACATTTGCGCTGCGCCGTGGCGCACCATGCGCGTCGTATTGAAGGATGGCATTTTAGGACAACACCATCACGTGCGGGATTTCGCTTCGCGCGCAGCTTTTAATCGTGCGAAATCTTCGCCCGCATGATGCGAAGAGCGTGTGAGCGGCGAAGATGAGGTCAGCAAAAAGCCTTT
>CAWUNF010000040.1:0-9744 GCA_963923195.1 uncultured Hyphomicrobiales bacterium
GCCTTCACCTGACTGCGGCACATTGACGGGTGGCGTATTTTGTCCTGCTCCGCCTTCGCCTGCTCCAAAAATTTTGCGCAAGAAACCGGGTGCCAAAGCGGACAAAGGATTGATCGTCAATGTCGGCGATGTCGATGGTCCAGCAATGCGGAAATTAATACCAAATAGGCCTTCATTCGCACCGCCACCCAAAAACACGCCAAAGAGCGGGATTTTTGAGAAGAAATTATTGAGCCCATAGGCCGGCACGAATGTGCCCGTCACATTCACACGATCATTGATCGTATCAAGCGTGCCTTCAATCGTCGTGCCTGCTTCTGGGCCATAGATCACACCATCGCGCAAATCAATGCGCCCCGGCGCGCGCGTAAAGCTCACCTGCATTTTGGTGAAGGCCGCTGCATTCGTATCAATTTTGATCTGGCCGGAGCGATCGCGCTGCGCCACACCTTCCGACACGAGACGGCGCAAAGCGGGTTCATTGCGCACGATGAAATTCTGCACCATCACCGTGCCATCAATCTCACCTTCCGAAAGAAGGGCGGTGAATTGCAATTTGCCGCCTTCCATACGTCGATAAAGATCAAAGAAATTTAAAAGCGCACCCCCATCATTGGTGGCCAGACTGATTTGTGGCTCATTCTGCACACGCACGACCGAACCCACGACATTATCTTTGCCGAATTTGCCATTCAGATTGAAGATGCGAATTTGGCCCGCGCGACGCCCCATGCGCAAAGTCACATTAGACGCCGATTGATTATTATAGCCCGTCACAAGATTGGCTTTGAGATCGACATCAAAATCTTTCGAGGGGCCTGAACCCGCGCGCGGCGCCGTACCTGTCGTCAACAGACGCAAGAAAGGTTTGGCATCAACCGATTTGCCCGAGATCGACAATTTCAAAAGATCTTTTGTCTGCTCGGCCATGATTTGCATATCATCACCCGGAGACAAGCGCACTTGCGTAAGCTTCAAACGCTCCATGCCGCCGACCGGGTCCAACTCAATCGTGCCTTTGGCGAAAGCCGTGCCTCCATCAAAGACAAAATTTTCAAGATCAGGCCCACTTGTATCATTGATCAGAATGAATGAGGCTTTTGCTGCCTTACCTGCTGGCTTCACAAAACCGGGCAATAAATTATCAATATTGGCTTTGGTGAAATCAATCTCGACTTGGGCGCGCGGCTTATCGCGCTGCCCCAAAGCGGCGGTCATTTTGGCGCCAATCTGACCTGTCAATGTCTGCCCAAAATTCAATCCCAATTTTGTGCGCGCTGCATCATCCAAAGTCATGCCGATAATGGCTTCGGTTGGCGTATTGAGCTGTTTGCGCAATTCAATTGTTGCGGGAGCACCAAATAAACGCCCCTGCCCCATTGCCCGCAATTGACCCCGTTCTGCCGTGAGATTGAGCGTGCCGGCTTCCAGCTTTTCTTCGCCAACCATTTTATCGACGGAGAAATTGCTGAGCGCGGCACTGGCGCGCACGCGCGTATCTTCCGGCTTCACATCATCGGCGAGTTTCAGATCAATCACGATCTGGCCGTCAATCTGTCCTTTGACTGTGGTGGAATCGATGGGCACTTGCGCAAAGGGTTTGAGCCGCTCACGCTCAAATAAATCCGCCACCGCATCCAAGGGGCCTGTCATGCGCAGATTCACAGATGCAGGCGCGGGCTTCACTTGCGTATCTGGCACGGCGAAAGAGGCTTCCACAATGGCAAGCTTCTGCCCCGATACATCCATTTGCGCGCGGGTCGCCACGAAATTGGCGGTACGCCCCGTCACCACACCTGTGCCATCCAAAGATGACAAGGGCGGCAGACCGGGCACGGCTTCCAATGTCACGCCTGAGAGGCGGAAATTCATCCGCAATTTATCATCCGGCGGCTGCAAATCTTTTTTAAGCAGTTCGAAAGTCTGCGGATCAAAATCGAGCCAAAGCGAACCTTCTTCCAAAGTGCCGCTTTTCATGGCGCGCACAAACCAAGAGCGCACGCGCGGCGCAACAGGTGTTGGCCATAGCCGCACGACAGAAACCGATGGCATGTTCGACGCGCGCCCTGTAAAGCGCAAATGCGGCCCTTGATCAGTCAAACGCAAATCTGCTTGACCAAGCAGCGCCATATCGGGGCCCGCCAATTCCAATCGATCAATCGTTAAGCGGCGCTCAGCGGGAATGAGTTTCGCCTCCAAAATCGCGCGATCCACCAAAATTGGCTTGGTGCTTGGCTGTTCTGGCCCATAGATTGAGCGTTCCACCACACGGCCTGCAATCTGCCAAGCATTGCTGCCCGGTGGGGGTGGCGTCACTGTGCCGGCAATGGCAAAGCGGGTTTCACCGGCGCGCACAAAAGTTCGATTGAGATCGAAACGACGCGATGTGGCATTCCATTCAAATGTGCCATCGATTTGATCAATCTGCGCGGCTTCATGATCCTTATCGTCGAGTTTGAAAATACCTGAGCCTGCCGCAAAACGCCCATTGGCCGCCGCCAATAAATTATCGCGACCCAAAGTGACATTCACTTGCGCCGACATGGGGCTCGAGAGTGAAAATCCGGGATCGCGCATGCCTGCCACAAGCTGCACTTCATCCAGCGTCAGATTGGTGAGTGATATATCGAGCGTCCGAAGGTCACCCGGTCGACCATTGGCCAAAGCCTCGGCGCGCCAACGCCCATGCGGGCCACGCGCGGACACCAAAAGTGCGGCTGAATCTTCAGCCCGATCAAAATCCAGATCGAAATCTTCAAAGCGCGTCACTTGTCGCGTCGTTTGATCTTCAAAAATCAACCGTCCGCTCGAAATCCCCAAGCGACGCAAAGCGCCCGCTGGCGAATTTTGCCTCATGGCATTGTCGAGCAAAGTTTTGAGCGCCTCGCCCAAAGCCAGCATGGCATCGCCGCTTGGCACATCGACACGCGACTCTTGTGCAGGTGGCGCATCAGCGGGGCGACGCGCACCCGTCAAGACAATCGGGTCTGCCGCGCCCGCCGATAAAGCAACTGCACCATCCGGCATGACCGAGAGGCGCAGCTCCACTTCCATCAATTCAAGACGGCGTGGCGAAATCTGCCCATAGAGAAGCGAGAAGAGATTGATCGACACGTCAGCTTTGGGGGCTGCAATGATCACACGACCCTGCGGATCCTTCAGCGAAAAGCCCTGCAAAGCGATGCGCGGACCATGATCGCTTTCTTCCAAAGCCATAGGGCCAATTTCCGCGCTATAGCCCTCCCCCATGCGCGACGACAGCGCAGTCGCAAAAGGTGTGCGGACGAGGTCCAAATCAATCGGGCCTTCACCCAGGCGATTGAACACATAGGCAGAGATCAAGACAGGCGAGAGGCAGAGCAGCGCCACAAAAAGCAGCACAGAAATCACCAACCGCCGACGCCGATGGGGATGGCGTGTTGGGCGCAGACGCACAGGCTCCTCGGCCGGCTCTGCCGCGGGGGCCAAGTTCGGCTGATGGCTCTCAAGCCCCTGTTCATTCTGCACTTGATCGCCCAAACTTAAGGTCCCGCCCCTAGGGTCAAAAATAACGATCCGATTCGTATGGAACTATAGAAGTTCAGGAGCTCGGGCGCGATCCGCCCGCCTCGAAATCGCGTAATTCAAAGATTGGCCAATCAGACGAAAGGACGGCGATTGCCATGACTGCCAAGCTCGAACCCGGCAAAAAGGCCCCTAGCTTTGACCTGCCCAGCGATGGGGATGGCCGCATCAAGCTCTCAGGCCTCAAGGGCCAGAAAATCGTCCTTTATTTCTACCCCAAGGACGACACATCGGGCTGCACGCAAGAAGCGATTGATTTTAACGGTCTGCGCAAGCAATTCGAAAAGGCCAATACGATCATCATCGGCGTCTCGCCCGATTCCGTGAAAAGCCACGACAAATTCAAAGCCAAGCATGACCTCGACTTTGATCTCGTCTCGGATGAGAGCAAGACCATGCTCGAAGCCTATGGCGTTTGGGTCGAAAAGAGCATGTATGGGCGCAAATATATGGGCGTCGAGCGCACAACTGTTCTCATTGATGAGGCAGGCAAAATTGCGCAGGTCTGGAACAAGGTGAAAGTCCCGGGCCATGCAAAGGAAGTCTTGGCCGCTGCAAAGGCGCTCTAGGCTTTAACTTTGCGCTAACCATAATTGACCTAGCTTTTCCCTGCCCGACACGTCTGCATTGCCGTCGGGCGGGGATTTTTATGACGCAAGCCATTTTCCTCACCCTGCAAAAGGGAGAGCGCATCATTTGTTGGCGGCTTCGGCCAGCCTTGCTTGCCTCATTGGCGGGCGCATGTCTTGCGGGCCTCGCCCTGCTTGCCTATCCCGATGCGCCAACCGATCCGCAAACCTTCAACCAAGCCAAGCGTCGCATTGCCGCGCTGCAAGCGGAATTAGAGCGGGCGACCAGCCAACAGGCTTTGAGTGCTGATCTGCTCAATGGCCGTCTCCAAGAGGCGCAAAAGCGTCTCGCGCGGCTTGAAGGCCAAGCGCAAATCTTGGCGCAATTCAATCCCAACCGCCCGCCCGCTTTGCGTCTGCGCAATTTAGAAGAGGCAATGGAGCGGCATGAGCGCGGGCAAGTGCATGAACTCATCGCTTGGGGCGAGCTTCACCAATCTGACATTGCACGTGTCGAAAGCGCTTTGAGTGAAGCCGGCATGAGCCTGCCACCGGACAATGATCTGGAGCCCGCACAGGGTGGGCCTTTCATCCCCCTTGACCATGCCCTCTCTGGCCCCTTCGCCAGCGCTTATGAAAAAACCGCGCCGCTGCTGGCCCGCCATGCCGCTTTGCAAGCGCATTTGCCAAGCCTGCCTTTGCGCGCGCCTTTTGCGGGAAAAATGGAAGTCTCCTCTGGCTTTGGCGCGCGGACCGATCCTTTTCATGGGCGCGCGGCTTGGCACAGCGGAATTGATCTGCGCAGCGACACAGGCTCAGATGTTTTCGCAACAGCGGCGGGCGTGGTGACGGCTGCTGGCTGGAATGGAGCCTATGGTCTGGCGCTCGATATTGATCACGGCAATGGACTCTCAACCCGCTATGCGCATCTCTCGCGCATCTTCATGCGTGAAGGCGACCAAGTGAAAGCCGAGGAGCGCATCGCTTTATCGGGTGCGAGCGGGCGCACAAAAGGTGCGCATCTGCATTATGAAGTGCGCATTCAAGGCGAGGCGACCAATCCTTTGCGCATGCTCAAGGCTGGAGCAAAGCTCGGGGACCTGCTCAATGCCGCTTCACGCCCCCGTGATGATGCACAATAAATCAGCACGTCACGCAAACACCGCCCAAAGAGAAGACAGATGCTGATCACGTCATGATCAGCCTCAGCACAATATGCGCCCCTGCCTAAGAGATGCACAGGCCCAAACTGGGTTGGCACACTCGTTGCTCTTAAGACTTTTATCTGGTCACTTTTGGAGCGCAGAGCCCATGTTTAAAAACCCGTTCGACTATCGCAATCGTCTGTCGCGTGGTTGCCCGTGTGGGCAGCATGAGTCCCAATCCGCGCATGATGCCGCTTTGCGCGTACAATCAGCAGAGCTCGCGAAAAATACCGAAGCGACTTATGAAAATCTCGTCGCTGAAACAGTGATGCGCCAAATCTTCCCGGTGGATGCACATCGTCGCGCCTTCTTGCAAAAGCTCGGCGCCTCGACCGCTGCGGCTGCCATTTCGTCTTTCTTCCCCCTCGCAACTGCGACCGAAGTCTTCGCGCAAGCCGGTGCGATTGAAAAGAAAGATTTGAAGGTTGGTTTTATCCCGATCACCTGCGCCACGCCCATCATTATGGCCGCACCACTTGGTTTTTATGCCAAGCACGGCCTCAATGTTGAAGTGAACAAGGCTGCTGGTTGGGCCGTCATTCGCGATAAGACAATCAATAAGGAATATGACGCAGCCCATATGCTCTCACCCATGCCACTCGCCATTACGATGGGTGTGGGCGCGAATGCCATTCCTTACACAATGCCGGCAGTTGAAAATATCAATGGCCAAGCGATCACGCTCGCCATGAAGCACAAGGACAAGCGCGATCCGAAGCAATGGAAAGGCTTTAAACTTGCTGTGCCTTTCGATTATTCGATGCACAATTACCTCTTGCGCTACTATCTCGCAGAAAATGGCATTGATCCGGATACAGACGTGCAAATCCGCGCTGTGCCGCCGCCAGAAATGGTCGCTAATCTGCGCGCCGATAATATCGATGGATTCTTAGCACCTGATCCTGTGAACCAACGCGCAGTCTATGATGGCGTCGGCTTCATTCACATGCTTTCCAAGCAAATTTGGGATCGCCATCCCTGCTGCGGCTTTGCAGCCTCTCAGGAATTTGTGAAGCAAAATCCGAATTCTTATGCGGCGCTATTGAAGGCAATCATTGATGCAACCGCCTATGCAACCAAAGCTGAAAACCGCAAGGAAATTGCTGAAGCCATTGCGCCTGCCAATTATCTCAACCAGCCAGTGACGGTGGTTGAGCAAGTGTTGACCGGCACATTCGCGGATGGTCTTGGCAATGTGGTGAAGGCAGCTGACCGCATTGATTTCGATCCCTTCCCTTATGAAAGTTTTGCGATCTGGATTCTCTCGCAGATGAAGCGCTGGGGCCAGATCAAGGGCGATGTCGATTATCAAAAAATCGCGAAACAAGTTTATCTCGCCACCGACACGACCAAATTCATGAAGGAAGTGGGGCTCACGCCACCGGCCGCGACGAGCAAAAGCTTCTCGATCATGGGCAAGACATTCGATCCGACAAAGCCGGATGATTACATTGCCTCATTCGCCATTAAGCGGACCTGACGACGCACACCCTCACTGCGAGGCCAATGATGCCTCGCAGTGGAGGCACAAAAACAAAACAGGGCTTCCACCATGTCGAACAATCTGACGCTGCGCGCCAGCGTCCTCTCTTTTGTCATCCTCGCGCTATTTTTGGCGGCTTGGCATATTGCGACCCGCCAGACAGGCGCTGTCGCTAATATGGATCCTGAATATGCCAAACTGATGGGCCTCACGGCAACGACTGGCAAATCCGCTATGCCCGGCCCTTTCGATGTGGCGGCAAAAATCTGGGAGCATTTGAAAAACCCCTTTTATGATCGCGGGCCGAATGACAAAGGCCTTGGCATCCAACTCGCCTTTTCGATTGGGCGCGTGATGCTGGGCTATATGATCGCTGTTTGCGTCGCCATTCCGACGGGCTTTGTCATTGGCATGTCGCCTTTGATGAGCAAAGCGCTCAATCCTTTTATTCAAGTGATGAAGCCCATCTCGCCGCTGGCTTGGATGCCACTGGCACTCTACACAATCAAAGACTCATCCATCTCTGCCATTTTCGTCATCTTCATCTGCTCGCTTTGGCCCATGCTGATCAATACGGCGTTTGGTGTCGCGAGCGTGCGCAAAGAATGGCTCAATGTCGCACGCACATTAGAAGTGCGCCCGATCCGCAAAGCCTTCACCGTCATTTTGCCCGCGGCAGCGCCGACCATTCTGACGGGGATGCGCATTTCGATTGGCATTGCATGGCTTGTGATTGTGGCGGCTGAAATGCTCGTGGGTGGAACCGGCATTGGCTATTTCGTTTGGAACGAATGGAACAATCTCTCCATCGTCAATGTCATCATTTCCATTCTCGTCATCGGTCTTGTGGGCATGTTGCTCGACCAAGCTCTCGCGCGTGTCGCGCGTCTCGTCACCTATCCGGATTGATCGCCATGACGCTCACCTACAATAATGAAGACAAATTCATCTCGATTGAAGGCATTGCGCGCCGCTATCCCAAAGCTGGCGGCGGCGAGACCACAATCTTCGATGATCTCTGGTTCTCGATGAATCGCGGTGAGTTTTCTTGCATCATTGGCCATTCAGGATGCGGCAAAACAACGGTACTGAACATTCTGGCAGGCCTTGAATTGCCCGAAGATGGTGTGGCCGTTGTCGATGGCAAAGCGATTGAAGGGCCCTCGCTTGATCGCGCCGTGATCTTCCAAAGCCATGCTTTGCTGCCCTGGCGCACGGTGCTTGGCAATGTCTCCTTCGCCATTGCCTCCAAATGGCCGAACTGGAGCCAAGAGAAAATCCGCGATCAAGCCATGCGCTTCATTGAAAAGGTCGGCTTGAAAGGCTCTGAACTCAAAAAACCTGCGGAACTTTCCGGCGGCATGAAGCAGCGTGTCGGCATTGCCCGTGCGCTGTCTATTGAGCCAAAAATCCTGCTCATGGATGAGCCCTTCTCAGCGCTTGATGCGCTGACACGTGGCACTTTGCAGGATGAAGTGCGTCGCATTTGCCTTGAGACAGGCCAGACCGCTTTCATGATCACCCATGATGTGGATGAAGCCATTTATCTCGCTGATCGCATTGTGCTCATGACCAATGGGCCGGGCGCAATGGTTGCAGAAATTGTCGAAAATCCTCTGCCGCGTGATCGTGGACGCATCGATCTGCACAAGCAGCCTGATTATTACGCTTTACGCAATCACCTCATTGATTTCCTCGTCACCCGCTCGCGCTCCTTCAAAGACGCGATCCCCGAGGGCTATTCGAAACGTCATCCGCCGATTGTGCGCCCCACATCGGCACCTACCCCGAAAGCCGATCTGTCGGCCGCCTGAAAACGAACAAGGAGAACATCATGAAGCGCGAACAACTCACCGAAAAGCTGCTCGACATTAAGCGCGAGAAAGGCTGGAGCTGGGCTTATATTTGCAATGAAATCGGTGGCGTCTCGCCCGTGCTGATCGTCGGCGCAATCTTAGGCCAACACAAGCTGGTCAAGCCACTCGCCGCCAAAGCCGCCAAATTATTTGGCCTGTCGCAAGCAGAAGAGCGGATGCTCAATGAAGTGCCGATGCGCGGCACCGGCACAACTATGCCCCCGACCGATCCGCTCATCTATCGCTTCTATGAATTGGTCCTCGTCAATGGCCCAGCATGGAAGCAATTGATCGAAGAAGAATATGGCGATGGCATTATGTCAGCCATCGACTTCAATATGGAGTTTGAACGCGAAGCCAATCCCAAGGGCGACCGCGTGAAGATCACCATGTCGGGCAAATTCCTGCCGTTCAAATATTACGGCAATGAACAGGGCATTCCCGATTACGGCTTTAAGGAAGAATAGCCTGCCCCCTATGGGACAGAAGATGGGAAATGGCGGGCTTATGGCCCGCCATTTTTCTAAGGACCTGCGCCAAAATCCCCCTGCGACAATAGTTAGCAATGCGTAAATTGCAGGCTCAACCTCTTCCGAATCGCGGGATTTGAGATCAATCGTGACAAAATTGTGATGAAATGTGACTGAATCGAATTGGATCACCTATTTGCCATGCTATTTACGCATGGCTGGGGTGCATGCACACCCCTGCCTGCGCCATCCGACTCAAACTATATTGCAATGCATCAAAAGGGCGTTCCTCCCCGCCCTGACGCAAAGAGCAAGATCATGACGCAGACCATTAAGTTTATCTCCGCAAAGCTTGGCGCCTGGCGCCGCTACCGCGCTTCACTGCGCGAGCTTTACAGCCTCAGCGACCGCGAACTGGCTGACCTCGGCATCGCCCGTTGGGAAATCGACGAAATCGCCCGCCGCTCGGCTGGTCTCTGAATTTAAAGGATCAGCAACTCCCCCCTCCCGCTGATCCTTTGACGAAACGCCCGCCGGATCCTCCCCCGGCGGGCGTTTTCTTTTGCGCTGTTGCACACGCTGCACCACCTCCTTATG
>CAWUNF010000041.1:0-9462 GCA_963923195.1 uncultured Hyphomicrobiales bacterium
GACTCATTCGTCGGGCCTTGAACCCGGCTGAGGGAGAATGGAATGGCAAGTGCACAAGCAAGTGTCAGTTCGAGACCGCGACCTCAGGTCGTGCGATTGACAGAAGCAGCGGCAGAGCGCGTCCGTGAAATCATGGATGGCTCAGAAAAGCCTGTGGCCGGTTTGCGCGTCGGTGTGAAAAATGGCGGCTGCGCCGGCATGTCTTACACGATGGAATGGGCTGACTCTGTCGGGCCTCATGATGAGATCATCGAAGATAAGGGCGTGAAGGTTCTCATCGATCCGAAGGCGGTCATGTTCCTGCTCGGCACGGAGATGGATTTCAAGACCGATAAATTATCGTCGGGTTTTGTTTTCAACAATCCAAACCAGACGGCTGCTTGCGGATGCGGCGAGAGCGTATCGATCGAGCCCGCGAAAGTTTAAGCCGTCATTGCGAGGAGGCCCTTCGGGCCGACGCGGCAATCCAGACTCTTTTTCTTTCTGGATTGCTTCGCTACGCTCGCAATGACGACAGGGGGGCGAGGCATGCCTTATTCAACGGCGAATGGTTTGCGCATTCATTATGAAGATCATGGCGACGGCCCACCGCTTATTATGATCCACGCCAATCCCTATGATCGGCGGCTCTTTACATTTCAGGTTGCGCATTTTTCAAACCACTTCCGCTGCATTGCGATTGATATTCGCGGTTATGGTCTCTCCGACAAGCCGACTGATCCTTTCACCCTCGAAGATATGGTGCAGGATGTTTTGGGCGTCTGTGATGATCTTGGAATTCAGCAGGCGATCTTTTTAGGCGTGAGCGTTGGCTCAGGCATGGCGCTGAAGATTGGTCTTGATCATGCGCAGCGTGCGCGAGGTCTCATTCTGGTTGGCGGCTCTAGTCGACCGGGCGGTAATATTCAAAAGCGCATAGATGCATTTACACATATTGGTCCGGCCAAATATCGGCGTGACTATATGCCTGAGCTTTTTGCGCCGGGTTTTCCTGAGACCACGCTTGGCCGTTGGGTGATGAATCTCTTTTGCGAAGATGCCCATTTGCTTGATGGGCGCTCCATTGCCCGTATCTTTGAGGCGCGCGGGTCTGAAAATATGTTGCCTCGATTGCCGGGGCTCGACATGCCGGTCCTCGTGATCAATGGCGAATATGATAATTCGCTGGGGCGGGGCAAAGAAACGGCACAAAATATTCCAGGCGCCGCTCATGTCGTGCTGCCTGGAACGGGCCATGCCTGCTGTATTGAAGACCCGGCGGCATTTGATGCCGTCATGGGTGATTTTCTCAAAGACCGAGGCCTCTGGCCGCAAGGCTAAGGGGGCAAATACGCGCTTCCTGATGAGATAGCGAAGGCCAGATCAATAAAGAGGAGCCGGACAAGCCGACTCCTCGCTGCAGAAATTGCAGATTTCGTCTCACATGGCCTTTTCGGCGGCTTCAATCGCCTTGGCCTTCGGATTGGCTTTGCAATAGGCGGCCATTTTCGCTTCAATATCAGCCGCCATTTTATCCATTGTGGCATCGCCCGTCTTAGGGGTCGGCCCCGCCTTGGCGGAGAGTTCGAGATATTGTTCGCAGGTCATCATCGGGTCGGAGACCTGAGCCTGTGCGGCACCCACGAGGGCAGCAGTCGCAATAATCGTTGAGAAAAAGATTTTCATTAAAAGCTCCTCAATAAAAAATGGTCGCCCGAAACAGGCAGATGAAGAAAAGCATCTTGCCATGCGGTGGGGAAGGGCCGTTGGCGGCCTTCTGGGTTAATCTTTCTGCTAGGCTCCGGCCTTGCCGGTGGGGAGCTGGGGGCCTAAAAGGCGGGTCTCGGGTTTTGAGGCCCGACTCACCCCTCCGGATGAGGCCGGATGACCATAGCCCGCATGATTGAACCGGCAGCAGCCGCGCTCGATACAAGTCTTGCCTCGCATCGTCGCGCGGCCTTTTGGCTTGTGCTGGCCTCGCTCGCGCTTTTTCTGCCCGGTTTCTTCACGTTGCAGCCGATGGATCGCGATGAGCCGCGCTTTGCGCAGGCCACCAAGCAAATGATCGAAACAGGCGATTATATCGCCATCCGTTTTCAAGACGAGGCGCGCAACAAAAAGCCAGTCGGCATTTATTGGATGCAGGCTGCTGTCGTGAGTGCTGCGGAAGCTTTTGGCCTGCCGCAAGCGCGCACGACCATTTGGCTCTACCGTCTTGTCTCGCTCTTTGGCGCGATCAGCGCTGTGCTGCTGACCTATTGGACGGCGCTCGTCTTTGTCACACGCCGTCATGCTTTTCTGGCAGCGCTGCTCTTTGCCTCGACCATATTGATTGGTGTGGAAGCGCGTCTGGCCAAGACAGATGCTATTGTGCTGGCCACCATTATGGCGGCAATGGGTGCTTTGGCGCGCTTCTATCTTCTGCCCGAAAAAGCCCGCGGCTGGAAATTGCCTTTCATCTTTTGGACGGCGATTGGCATCGGCCTTTTGGTGAAAGGTCCCATCACGCCAATGGTGCCCCTCTGTGCAGGCCTTGTGCTTGCCCTCAAAGATCGCGGCGCGAAATGGTTTTCTGCTTCGCGTCCGCTGATGGGTTTCATTTGGGCCTTGCTGATTGTCGTGCCCTGGTTTGTGCTGATTATGATTGCGACCAAGGGCGCATTTCTGGCCGATTCTGTTGGCAATGACATGCTCGGCAAAGTGGGCGCGGGCCAAGAAAGTCATGGCGCGCCACCCGGCACTTATTTTCTGGCCTTTTGGGCCACCGCTTGGCCAATGGCCCCCTTTGCCGCTTTGGCTGTTGCATGTGCTTGGCGGGCACGTGCAGAAAAATCCATTGCTTTTCTACTCGCATGGATTGTGCCTTTCTGGTTGATCTTTGAAGCCGTGCCAACAAAATTGCCGCATTATGTTTTGCCGGCCTATCCCGCCATTGCCATTCTTATTTTGATGGCGATGGAGCGTGGCGCCTTGCTCGCGCAAAAGACATGGTCGCGCGCAATTCTGCGGCTTGTGCCGCTTATCCCGCTCATTCTTTTTGCAGCGGGTCTTGGCCTTGCAGTGTGGAATGGTCGAGCGCCTGGCCTCTTTGCCTTTTTAGCTTCGCCGCTCTTGCTATGGCTGGCTTTTTCCTTGATGCGCAATTTGAGCGCGCAACGGCTTGAGATTTCGCTGCTCTCATCTTTCATTTTGGCCGTGAGCACTTATGTCTTCGTCTTTTCTGGAATTATGACGGCAGGTCCTTTCGAGGCTTGGCGCATGTCACCGCGTTTGGCAGAGGCCGCGCATCAGGCCTTATCATCGCAAAAAGCTTGCACGCATTTTTCAGCCGCAACTGTTGGGTTTAACGAGCCCAGTTTGGTTTTTCTGACAGGCACAGATTTATTGATGACGGGGGGCGATGAAGCCGCGCGCTTTGTGCAAGGCGCACCCTGCCGTGTGGCTTTTGTTGATGCGCGTGGGGAGGCAGCTTTCAAAGCCGCACTTTCCGCCTCATCCAATATTGCGCTCATGGCGCGCATTCAGGGCCTCAATCTCAATGGCGGGCGCAAGCTTGATATGGGCGTCTATGCGTTGAAAGTGTCGGCGCCATGATGGACGCTTTGCACATGGCGTCGCGAGATTTTATCGCGCGGTGGAAAGAGGCACGGCGCGTTGAGCGGCGTCATACGCGCCGTCTTGAGGCGGGGCTTGCGCTGTTTTTGTGCCTGTCAATCATCGTGGTTGCTATCTTTGGTGACGAGATCCTCGCGCGTTCGGCTCAAAAGATTGCGCCGCCCATCTATGATTTCTTCGCCACAGTCACACGGCTTGGGGAATCGGGCTGGATATTTGCAACGAGCTTTATTTGCATCATCGGTGCTTTGGCTTTGCGTCATCGCGGTTGGGGCGCGCGCGTAGATTCTATGTTGGCGCTTTTTGCGGGTCGCGCTTTCTTTATCTTATCAGTCAATGCCGTCTCAGGCCTTTTGTCGCTGGCGCTCAAAATGTTTTTTGGGCGAGCGCGCCCGCGCTTGCTTGAAATGGTTGGCCCATTTCACTTCGACATGTTTTCTTGGAAATCAGCCGTGCTGAGTTTTCCCTCCGGTCATACGGTTACAGCTTTTGCGACTGTGACGGCACTTGGTTTTCTGGCGCCGCGTCTTGGCACATGGCTTTTTGTTCTTGCACTGCTGATTGCTGCATCGCGCGTGATCACGGGCGCACATTATCCATCTGATGTGATTGCGGGCGCGGCTCTTGGCGCGGCCACCACGATCTTTCTGCGTCGCGCCTTTGCTGCGCGGCATATTGTTTTTCGTCTGCGTGAGGGCAAGATTGAGACACGCGCCCAAGGGCTCATCTCAACAGCTTTTGCCAGTGTGATCGGATCTGGAGTGAAATCATGACCGCAACGCCCATCGTCTCGGTGGTTGTCCCGGTGCGCAATGAAGCGGGCAATGTTGAGCCGCTTATCACAGAGATTGAGCGCGCGCTCATGCCTGAGGGCCCGTTCGAAATTATTTATGTCAATGATGGTTCAACCGATGGTACGGCATCAGAATTGGCGCGTCTTTCTGTAAGTCGTCCGCATTTGCGTGAAATTCGCCATGCGCAAAGCTGCGGGCAATCAGCAGCAGTGCGATCAGGCGTGCGTGCTGCGCGCGGATCCGTCATCATCACGCTGGATGGGGATGGCCAGAATGATCCTGCTTTCATGCCCGCTTTTCTCGCGGCTTTGCGCGCAGCGGGCGCCAATTGCGGATTGGTGCAGGGGCAGCGCGTGGGCCGTAAAGACACGGCTTTTAAGCGGTGGCAATCGCGCATTGCCAATCGTGTGCGCGCCAAAGTCTTGAACGATGGCACGCGCGACACAGGCTGCGGCTTTAAATGTTTCCCGCGTGAAGCCTATCTTGCACTCCCTTATTTCGATGCTTTGCATCGTTTTATGCCAGCGCTCGTGCGCCGCGAAGGTCTCGACATTGCTTATGTCGATGTCATTGATCGTCCGCGTCTGACGGGCGTCTCCAATTATGGCTTTTTTGATCGCCTTTGGGTCGGCATTGTCGATCTCATGGGCGTGCGTTGGCTGTTGAAGCGCCGCAAGCGCGTCCCAGTCGCGACGGAGGTCACACGATGATCTATTCTCTTTCCCAATCGATTGGCGATTATCTTTACGACGTCTTTGTGACGCGTTTTGATCTTTGGCTTGTCTTCGGCATTTTGGCGCAGCTCGTCTTTACGGCGCGTTTTTTGGTGCAATGGTTGGCATCTGAAAAAGCCGGGCGCTCGGTTGTGCCAATGGCCTTTTGGTTCTTATCCATCACGGGTGGAACCATGACCTTGATCTATGGCATTCAGCGTCGCGAGCCGGTCATCATTATGGGGCAGGTTTTGTCGATTTTTATCTATGTTCGCAATGTCATGCTGATCTTTAAAAATAAGGCCAAGCAGAGTGAGAGCGCTTAATCGGCGCTCTTATTTCTGCGTACAGCTATCGGTGACTTCACTGCCATTGCCATAGAAATTTTTGACCATTTGTTTTGAGCCAAAAAACACCAGAATGTCGCCATTGGTCTCTTTGGTCTTACCCCAGACAAGCGCATCGCCCGTCAATTCAAATTGGCTGCGCACGATCATATAATTTTGTGAACCTTCTTGTGTCGTGCGCTTCAGCTCTTTGGTCTCCGTATCATAAGTGACTTTATAGGGCTGGTTGCGGCTGCTCTTACAATCGAGCGCCAAGAGATCGGCTTGGGCGGGCTGACTGAGGGCACACAGGCTCAGGCCAAAAGCAAGAAGAGTGACGCGCATGTGTTTAGCCTTTCGCAAAACTCAATGTCTGTTCAGCCTGAGATGATCCTGTGAAGAAGCGGTTAACCCCAAACCTCTTGCGCCAAAGAAACGACAAGTTCAAGCTTGGCACGTTGATCGGCCTCGGTGAGCGGATTGCCCGGCACGGATGAGGCAAAGCCGCATTGGGCTGACAAGGCCAGTTGATCAAGCGGCACGATTTTGGCCGCGTCATCCAGGCGCTTACGAATATGCGCGCGATCTTCAAGCTGAGGCACTTTTGACGAGATGAGGCCCAAGACCACCATTTTGTCAGAGGGCAAATGGCGCAAAGGATCGAATGTGCCAGCACGCGGCGAGTCAAATTCCATCAAATAGGTCTGGATGCGGACCTTTTTGAAAAGCCGCTCAGCGACAAGATCATAACCACCTTCCGCCTGCCAATGGCCTGCTTGATTGCCGCGGCACAAATGCATAGCGACATGCATATCTTTTGGCGCGCCATCAACCACTGCATTGAGCGCATCCGTATAGACTTCGATCAGCTCGCGCCAATCATCACCGCGCGCTTCGAGTGCTTGCTGGATTTTTGGATCGCCAAGCTTGGCAAGCGATGTTTCATCGAGCTGCAAATAGCGGCAGCCGGCCTCATAGAGCGCCTTCATTTCGGCATGATAGGCTTTGGCGAGATCATTCCAAAAGTCGGCGAGGTTTGGATAAATGTCGCGCGAAATATTGGTGCGACCCGAACGATAGTGAATATAGCAAGGGCCGGGCAGAGTGATTTTCGGCGTTGCTGTTTTCACATGGGCTTTGAGGAAAGCAAAATCGGGCGCATTGACGGAAGCTTGCCAACGAATGGGCGAGGAGACCACAGGCACGCGTGCGGCACGTGTGCCACCTTTGCCATCAGAATAAGACCAGTCACCACCACCCACATGTTCACTACGCACGCCAGTCAAGCCCTGCGTTGTGAAATTCTCAGAATAGGTCGAGCGGCGGAATTCGCCATCGGTTGCGACTTTCAAGCCAATTGCTTCCTGCATAGCAATGACTTTGCGGATTTCCTCATCCTCAATCGCGCGCAATTGCGGATGGCTGATGCGCCCCTCGTGATGGGCATCGCGCGCTTTTTTAATGGTCTCAGGGCGCAGGAAAGAGCCGACGATTTCCGCACGAAAAGGCGGATTGCGAGGGAGCGACATGGGTTTTCCTTCTTCTTTTCTTCTTGTTATTTACTGCCAATGGCTGCGCGCGCCGCATCAATCGCGCTTTGTGGCAAATCGTAAATACGATTGACCACTTGCGCCATTTCGGCACCTGAGATCGGTGAAATATCGAGCTTTAGGCGCTCAGCTTCCGCCTTCAAATCGGGATCGACCATGCTTTTCATGAAAGCAGAGCGCAAAGCCTCAATGCGCTCGGGCGGTACGTCGGCTGCTGCAATGAAGGGGCGACCAAAAGTGAGCGGTTCATAATGGACTTGCATGACTTGTTGCTGTTCTTTCGTCTTGGCGAAAGAATAAGCGAGCGGCACGCCCTCCTTATCGAGCTGGGGCTCTGAGCGCATGCCTTCTTGGGCAACAATGCGGATGAATTTATCTTTCAGCCATTGCGCCTTTTGCACAGAGATGGTCGACCAGCCGACACCGCATGTGCCTTGCACTTCGCCCTTTTCAATGGCGAGGAGAATTTCTGTGGAGCCTGGATAGCCAGAGACGATTTTAAAATTGGCGTTAAACACGCTGTTTAAGAGAAGCGGGAAGTCGCGCGTTGACCCGCCTGCGGCACTGGCGCCAATCAGGACATTGCCTTTGAGAAAAGCATCAAAATCTTTCTGCGGCGCATCGGCGCGGATGATGCAGACATAAAGTTCATTATTGGCGCTGCCGATCATCGACAATTTGCGCGCATCATATTTCACTTTGCCCTTATCGCCGATCAGCGGCTCCATCAAAGCGCCGGGAAAAATAGCGCCCATGACGGTGCCATCTTTGGGGGCGGCAATGGCAATATGTTGGGTGGCAACAATGGAGCCAGCCCCCGCCATATTGCTGACAACCACAGTCGGATTGCCGGGGATGTGTTTGCCAATGGTGCGCGCAACCAGACGGCCATAAAGATCATAGCCACCGCCCGCCGAGGAGCCGACGATCATTTGGATATTTTTGCCGCGATAAAAATTGGCCACATCTTCTTGCGCTGAAGCAGCACTCGCCAAAAGCGTTGCCGCCAGCGCGAGGCCCGCGCCCCATGTCTTCATGTTAGCCTCCCAAATCGGCCCGCCTTTGCGACGGCTCATTGGGGTCCAACATGCCATAAGGGCAAGACAGGTCAACTGTTTGGGGGCAGTGGGCGGGCTCTCTTGACACTTATCCCGTGAGCTTGTCCCATGTCTCACAAAACTATGTCACAAAAAAACAAGCCGGACGCCGCAAAGCGGGGCGGCAAAAGGGGGCGATCACGTGGGTGGTATGAAGGTTGGCGTTTTCGATCATCTCGACAATGCATTTTTGCCAATGGCACGTTTCCTCGATGAGCGCCTCTCGCTGATTGAGGCCTATGATCGGGCTGGATTTTACGGCTATCATTTGGCTGAACATCACGGCACGCAGCTTGGCATGGCGCCGTCTCCCAATGTGTTTCTGGCAAGTGTGGCGGGGCGCACCAAACAAATGCGGCTCGGGCCTATGGTTTATGCGCTGCCGCTCTATCATCCGCTGCGCTTGGCGCAAGAAATCTGCATGCTCGACCAATTGAGTCATGGTCGGCTTATAATTGGTTTTGGGCGCGGTTCATCGCCAGCAGAATTGCGCTTTTATGGCATTGAGCCAAGTGAGGCAGAAAGTATTTTCCGTGAGCGTCTGCCGCTTGTGTTGGAGGCTTTGCAGACGGGTCTTTATCGCGAGCCTGGACGCGCAGCGCCGCTGGATGAAATTGAATTGAAAGTCGAAGTGCTGCAAAAGCCCATGCCGCCCGTTTGGTATGGCGTGCATTCACCCGAAAGCGCGACGAGAGCTGCTGAGCGCCGGTGGCAAACCATTTCGCTGGATGCAGCAGAAGAAGCACGTGATTGTAGCCAAGCCTATCGGGCGGCTTTGCCAAAGGGCGAGGGCGCTGATCTGCTCTTGGGACTTGGGCGCTTCATTATTGTTGCAGAGACAGATGCCAAGGCTGAAGAGATAGCGCGTCGTGCCTATCCTTATTGGCACAAGGCTTTCACCCATTTGGCGCGCAAGCTTGGCTCAACTGCGCGCCATCCGCGCCCGGACAATTGGGACCAATTGCACGGACAGGGAAAGGGCATTGCAGGTTCCCCCGCAACTGTCGCTGCTTTCTTGCGGGATCAATTGAATGTCTCGCAATGCAATTATTTAGTTGGGCAATTTGCTTTCGGCGACCAATCGCTGAGTGAATTGACGACGTCGCTTGAGCTTTTCCGAACGCAGGTCTGGCCGCGTCTGTAGTTCATCGTCCTTGCGAGCTTGAGCAGAAGCAATCCAGAGCGCAGTTGATCCGAAGTTTTCTGGATTGCCGCGTCGGGCTAAAGCCCTCCTCGCAATGACGAGGAGGGCGTCTATGCGTCTTAGACGCGGAACGTGCCGCGCTTACGGCCTTGCTCGACATTGAGGAACAAATCGTCGAGCGACATTTTGTTCTTCATCAAACCCTGTTCATGGGAATAGCCGACGAGCGTCTCCAGATTGTGGA
>CAWUNF010000042.1:0-9404 GCA_963923195.1 uncultured Hyphomicrobiales bacterium
TTCTGGCGGATACCATCAATCATGGGTCTTCACCTCTCACAGGGCCTAAGACGGTTCGAGCGCCAAAAACTTTAGCTCCCGACCCCTTTCGGCGATGAATTTTTACATCTCGATGACCGAGACAATCTTTCCCTTACCAACCCGGCCTTTGAGGGCCGAGCCACTGCGCGTATTGCGCACCGTAATCACGTCACCTTCGTAACCATCTTGCTCGGCCCGGCCTGGGACAGAAATCTCGAAGCCAGAACCATTTGCGAGCAGAGTTACATTTTCCCCTTTAAGAATACTGGGCGTCCGCGCAACATGTCGCGTGGTCAAGGCCAGCCCCGGTCCAATGGACGAGGTCAGACGCAGCCCCACCGCATCCGCAAGGGTTTTCACCGCGGTCGCGCCGGGCGATGTTCCCACTGAGCGTTCTTCCAGATCATTTTCAGTCAGAATGGCGCCGGCCGGCAGGTCAACTTTCGCCACGACAACGCGGAAAAGCCCCCCCGAAGCGGCCGCCGGGGCCACTTCATTCTGGGCCTGCCCGGGAGGCAGATTATCCACCCGCAGCACATGCTGCCAGGCCTGCGGGCCTTCACAGCGCAGAACAAAAGAGGTTCCAGAACCCCCGCGCGCTGAAATATCAAGCTTTTCGCAAGCAGGCACGCTCATCCGCGGATCCAACGGACCGATATGGTTTTGATCCGGCGCGGGGCGGCCAATGCGCACAAGATGGTCGCTCAGCACTTTGCGAAGGTCATCCGCCCCCCATTTGCCCACGCCCTGCGCGGCCGCTGCGCTCGCAAGAGCCGCGATCAGACCAGAGGTGATGAGCGTGGTGCGGATCATGTTTTGTCTCACCGCATCAGGGTTGCGAGCGCATTGGCGGGAACCACCGGCTGCGGCTTTAAGGATCGCGCGACAGATTGGGTCGGGCCCACATCTTCGATCTTCACGATCTGCGCGTTATTTTGAGAATTCTTCGTGGTGACAAGGAAATAATCACCTTCCTTCACACCATGCTCGAGGCCAACTGAGAGCATCAATTGCCCACGATTTGACTCCAAAACAGCGGCGCGGAGAGGCTGACAGGCGAGCTTTTCTTCGAGCTCTGCACGGACCTCATCAAAGAGTTCACCCATATCAATCTGGGCCCGTGCTTTGGGGGCAAAGGCCGGGTCGAGCCCGAAAACCGTGCGACGATCCGCATAGGATTTCGAGCGGCGGATCGAGCCTATGCGCGCGCCCGTGTAATTATCTTTCAATTGAAGCGCGACCGTCACCGTCACATCGGTAATATTGGCCACATAATTGTCGCGCCGATTGGTCTCGACAAGGATCTCGCCTGAGGCCGAATAGCCCGCTGGATGAGGCCGGGAATCCGTCAATTGGGCCATATAATCATATTGGGAGGCATGGTTGCGCTCCCCGCCTCGGATAGACGGGAGATGGCGCTGATCATTAACCCGGAAGGAATCCCCTTCGGCCAGAACAGCAAGCCCTCGCGAAAAACCTTCCTGAACATTGCGCAGCATATAGCCTTGAATGCCGGGGGCTGCCCGAAAAGTCACGGCCCGCATATCCAGATCGGCCCGCTTGCCCGAGCAGCTTTCGCCCTCGGTTTCACCAACCGCCTCAACAATCACGATATAGGCGGAACCCTCTCGCCCTTCGTGAACAACAGTATAGGTCTTAAACCGGCCATCGACGAGCGCGCTGCTTTCTTCACGCAACACGCCTTGATTGAGAAGGCTCGCCCCGCGGACGCGCGTCCCCAGACGCCCTGCGGCATCATATAACGCGTCCGCGAGAGCGGCTTTCCGGGCAGCGCCCGTATCTTTACCCGACAGAACCGCCCGGCCCTCACCGCGCACGACCTGCAGACCCGCAAAGGCGGGCATCGTCATCGCGACGAACAGGGCAACGGATGTGAGAAGGCTGCGGACGTTCATGGGAAATCCTCAGCGAAAGAAGGACCGAGGCGGATGGGCGCGCATAGCCGCCACTTCCGCCGGATCAACTTCAAGAACCGCCTCATAGACATCGGCACGGATCGGCTGGATCGAGACGACGCGCGCCCCGCGCACCAAGCCTTCAACATTCATGCGCAGCACATCATTATAGATGCGCCCCTCACCAACCGAGCTCTGCGCACCAACATCAGCGCCATAAATCTTCTCAGCCAATTCACGCAAAGCCGCAGCCTTAGCGGCACGAATGGCCATGAGCTGCTTTTGCGCGGCATTTCGGCCAGGCTGGATTGAGGTCGAGGCATAGCCAATGGCGCGATATGGGCCTGACGGCGTGAAAGCGCCACCACCCAATCCACCAACGTCATAAGCGCTGCAGCCGCCCAACAACATGCAGGCCATCAGCGCACTGATCGTTTTCTTATCCATCGGGATCACCCCTGCGAAGACATTTTCGAAGGGTCGGCAGCAACAAGCGTGCCAAAGGCCAAAATTGACGAAATCAGGCCGAAAACCCTGGCACACCCCTTGCAAAACTCTGTCCGAGACGGGTTTCGACCCCAAAAACCTGTCGGATTCCGGACGATTTCACATGAAACGTCAGGAAACCGACGACTGGAGCAGATGAGTGACCGACGTTGGTTTGACATCGCAAGGAACAGGCAAATCGCAAAGCCTCACAAAGGCCGCGATCCTTCCGCTCGCCTTGATTGCGCTGATCTTGCTGATGGTCATTCCCGTCCATCCGCTGCTCTTGGATTTATTCTTCACGTTGAACATTGTGGTTGGCCTCGCCATTCTCATGGCAAGTCTCAACACACATCGCCCCCTCGACTTCTCGGCCTTTCCAACAGTCCTGCTCTTTGCCACGATTTTACGCCTGTCTTTGAACGTGGCATCGGCGCGTGTTGTTCTCGCGCATGGTCACCAAGGCACGGATGCTGCCGGTCAGGTGATTAAGGCCTTCGGTGAATTCATCACGGCGGGTAATTTCGCCATTGGTATTCTCGTCTTCTTCATTTTGATGGTCATTAATATGATCGTCATCGTGAAGGGCACAGGCCGCGTGTCAGAAGTCTCGGCGCGCTTCACCTTGGATGCTATGCCCGGCAAGCAAATGGCAATTGACGCCGAATTGAATGCTGGCCTGCTGACACCCGAACAGGCTCGCCAGCGCCGCGAAGATGTGACGCGTGAATCTGACTTCTACGGCTCAATGGACGGTGCTACGAAATTCGTGAAGGGCGATGCGATCGCCGGCATTCTCATTCTGGCCATTAATATTATCGGCGGTCTTATCGTCGGCATGGTCTTTCATGATCTGGGGATTGCGAAAGCAGCCAAGATATATGTGACGCTTGCCATTGGTGATGGTCTGGTTGCCCAAATTCCCTCGCTGCTTTTGTCGCTCGCCACCGCTGTCATTGTGACGCGTGATTCATCGGGCGAAGATCTCACCGATTCAATGGTCGGCCAGCTTGGTGTTGATAAAGCTTGGTGGCCGGTTGCCGCCATTTTGCTGTTGTTTGGCCTTGTGCCCGGCATGCCCACCACACTCTTCTTGGGTGCGGCTGGTATTGCAGCCTATGTCGCTTGGAGCGCTGCCAAAGCGCGCAAGCGTAAGGAAATCGAAAAGATTGAAGAAAAGACCATTGATGAAGATGGTGTTGAATCCGTCATGGGCGAAGAAAATCAATTGTCCATTGATGATGTGTCGAACCGCGCTTTATTGATGCTGGAAGTTGGTTATGGCTTGATCCCGCTCCTCGAAGATAAGGGCAAGAGCTCACTCGTCACACGCATCACCGGCATTCGCAAACAAACGTCCCGCGACTTTGGTTTCATCATTCCGTCTGTGCGTATCCGCGACAATTTGAGCCTTGAGCCCAATGGCTATCGCATCACTGTTGGCGGCGTCATTGTTGCTGACGATAAGGTACAAGCCGCCAAATTGCTCGCCATTCAAGGCGACAAATCAACCATTGCTTTGCCCGGCGAAAAGGTGAAAGACCCAACCTTTGGTCTTGATGCTGTTTGGATTGAACAGCATGACCGCGTGCGCGCGCAAGCTGCCAATTACACAGTTGTTGATGCCTCAACCGTCATTGCAACCCATCTTAATCAATTGCTGCGCCAAAATATCTCTGACCTTTTGGGCCAGGATGAAGTGCAGCAATTGCTCGATCATGTTGCCAAAACCTCGCCCTCGCTCGTCTCTGGCATTGTGCCCAAAGTCGTGACGCTTGGCATTTTGACCCAAGTTCTGAAAAACCTGCTGCTTGATCAAATTTCCATTGCGGATCTGCGCCGCATTTTGGAAGCAATGGCCGGTGCCAAGAGCCGCGAGATTGACGATCTTGTTGATACAGCACGCGTTGCCTTGGCGCCGATCATCGTGCAGCGCGTCAGCGGCCCGAAAGAGCCCCTCTCCGTCATTACGCTTGACCCCGGTCTTGAACAGATCATCGTGCAAAATGCACGCGCGGGTGGGCGCGAGTCAGGCATGATTGAGCCAGGCCTTGGTCGCAAGCTCATTGAAAGCTTCCAAGAACAGGGCCGCAAATTGGCTGAAGAAGATAAAGCGCTTGTTGTCGTCACCACGCCAACATTGCGCCGCGACCTTGCGTCTCTCGTGCGTCAGGCTGTGCCCGATGGCCTTGTGCTGACCTATAAAGAAGTTCCCGAATCCAAGCGTATCAATGTTGTCGCCGTCATTGGCGCCTCAGAGTAACAGGACCTAAGCGATGATGAACCGTGTTAAAGTCTTCGCCGACGACAGTGTTGAAGCGATGGCAAAGATCACCCGAGAATTGGGCGGAGATGCTCGCATCTACTCGACCCGTCAGGTGAATGGCGGCATTGAAATCATCGCCGGCCCGCCCGATGATGAGGATGAGGCTGACGCGGAACGCCCGCAGCGTTTCAACCGCCCCACCAAAAAAGAAGAGATCAATTTCGCTGACCTTTTGGCAACTGCGCGCGCCGCATCCACACGCGATGAACGCCCAGCACGCCCCGCCAAAGCAGCCCCCGCCTCGCCTAAACCCGCGGCGCGCGCAGCCCAACATGCGGCAGCTCTTGCTGGCAAGACGAATACACGCATGGAAAGCGCACGGATGGATAGCGCGCGCATGGAACCTGCCTCAGGTGATGATACGCGTCTCATCGCGCTGGAAAAATCTGTTGCTGAAATCAAATCCATGCTGGGTTCAGATTTGATGGCAAATGGATTGCGCGCGGCTGGCGCCACACCTGAATTGATTGCCGTCTTCCTTGCCCAATCTGGTGCTTATGATCATGACAATGCGGATCGTAAGTTTGGCACTTTCTTGGCCAAGCGCTTGATGCATGCCAATCCATCTGAACTGGTGGCCCCGCCGCGCGTGATCGTTACACTGGGTCCCTCAGGCTCGGGCAAAACAACTTTATTGGCGCAAATTGCAGCTCGTCTGCGCATGGCGGATCCTGATGCACGCGTGACTTTCGTCAATGCCGATTCAAGCCGCTTGGGTGCTGCTGAACAATTGCGTGCCTATGGGCGCATTCTCGATATTCCAGTTGTTGACATTGAACATGTGAATGAATTGTCGGAATTCTCGCAGAGCGTTGATCCCGATCTCACCATGCTTGTCGATATGCCAAGCAATACGGATGAATGTACGAAATTGCTCGAGACGATTGAAGAGAACCGCTACAATATGGCGCCGATTACACGCATTGGTGTGATTGCTGCCAATCTCGCTTCGGATCCGGTCTCGGCTATGCTCGACCGCTATCATAATCTCGATGCACTGGCTTTGACTAAACTTGGCGAAGCGCAGCCAACCCTTGCAACGCTCGGCAGTCTCGCCTTGCGCCGCGCTGCGGTTGCTTATCTCTCCGCCACACCGCATCTGACGCGCGGCATGGTTGAGCCGACCTTGGAAGATCTCGAACAATTGATCCGTGGTGCCATCCCCGGCCATCAAGTTCTCCAATAAGGAATAAGAAGAATGCGCGGCAGCACGGCAATCGCAGTGACCAGTGGCAAAGGCGGCGTTGGTAAGACCAATATTTCTGTCAATCTGTCGCTTGCCTTGAGCAAGCTTGGCAAACGCGTCGCTTTGTTCGATGCGGATTTGGCTTTGGCCAATGGCCATATTCTTATGGGTGTGAATCCAGCGAAAACGGTTGTTGATGCACTAAATGCCGATGCGCCTTTGAAAGAAATTATCACGCAAGGTCCAGAAGGCGTGAAATTGATCTCGGGTGGCAGCGGCTTGACTGAGATGATGAATCTTTCAACCGCCAATCGTCGCAAAATCATCAATGCTTTTGGTGAACTTGGCAAAGAGGTCGATTATCTTGTCGTCGATACAGCCGCCGGCATTGAAGATAATGTTTTGGACTTTGTCCATGCCTGCAATCGCGTGCTCGTGGTCGTGGTGGGTGAACCCGCCGCTTTCATTGACGCTTACGCCTGTATCAAAGTCTTGTCGCAATCGGGGCGCGTCTCGCATTTTGATATTGTCGTGAACCGTGCCCGCAATGACGCGCATGGCAAAGATATTTTCAAGCGCTTCAAAGCCATTGTTGAGCGTTTTCTAGATGCCAATATTTATCATGTCGCGACTGTGCCGGAAGATGATCAGTTGAATGCTGGCGTCTCACGCTGCAATCCCGTCATGCTCTCCGCACCAAATTCGCGCTCAGCCAAAGCCATTCTTGGCCTGGCTGAACTCATCACAGGCCCCAAGGCGACACCTGTGAATGAAGATGCCGAAGCTTTCTTCGCCTCGGAGACAGCGACATGAGCGGCCTGCGCGCCTATGCCGATGCGGCAACAGGCGATTCACGCGAAATCGCGGAACGTGTGCGCTCGCACACACCGCTTGTGCGCAAAATTGCATGGCAGATTCACGGCCGCGTCCGTGATCTTTTCGAAGTGGAAGATCTGATTCAGATCGGCATGCTGACACTGGTGGAAGCTGCACAGCGTTTTCAGGATACCGGACAGGCCACTTTTTCAGCCTATGCCTCTGTACGCGTGCGTGGCGCGCTCACCGATCATTTGCGCAAGAATCTGACACTCACCCGTTTGGGCGTGCAGCGCCGTGATCAAATCAGAGCGGCAGAAAGCGCAGTTAAAGCCGCTGGCCTTGATCCAGCCAAACATGAATTGGTGGCTGAACATTTGGGCATTACCGTTGGCGAGCTTCATTCTTGGAAGCACAAGGTCGCCGCAGCCCCCAATAAATCACTCGACGAAGTTTATGATGATCATTCGGTCTGGTTTGCTGATGAAGGCCACACGCCTGAAAGCGCCATTGTGGCCGATGAATTGCGCGAGACACTGAAGAAAAATCTGAAACGTCTGAAAGAGCGCGAGGCCTTAGTACTGCAGCTCTATTTTGTCGAAGAATTGAATCTCGAAGAAATTGCTGAAGTGCTCGACGTAACGGTTGGCCGTGTGTCGCAGCTCAAGAAAGCTGCTCTTAGCCAGTTGCGTCAATGGATGCAGGAAGAAGACAAATAAAATTTTTCTTTAGTTCGGACGAATACGAATTTCCACGCGGCGATTGCGCTCGCGTTCTTTTGCGTCAGCGGATACAATAGCTGGACGCTGATCCCCAAAACTCACTGCCCGCAAAGATGAGCCCACCAAATGCGGTGAACGGCTCAATTCCCGCAATACAGCGACTGCACGTGCGCCCGCCAATTCCCAATTATCTTTAAAACGTGCAGATTGAATCGGGCTTGAATCCGCATGTCCCTCAATGGCAATTTCCGATTTTACGCCGCCAATGACTTCGGCAATGGCGTGAATGCTGCGCTGAGCGCCCGCATCTAAATCGGCCGAGCCCGCTGCAAAATTGCCAATGGCTCCAAGGCTCACCACCACAGAATCCCCTGCCCGTTCGACAGAAAAATTCCGAAATGGAATATGATCGATGAGAGCACGGCGCAAATCTTCAACCCGATCTTTTTCTGCCACAATCGGGGCTACCACAAGTGGTGCCTCTTCATCTGGAAGATCACGCGGCATGGTCAAATCGAGCGGTTCAAAAGGAATGCGCTTGTCTCGCAAACTTGCGAGCAAGCTTTCTGCATCTTTTGGCACATCCAATACGGGGGCAATTTCAAGCGGGACAATGCGCGCGGCATTCGTCTGATGCTGTGATTGCGCCACCATCAAAGCAAAAAAGGCCATCAAAAGAAGGCCCATATCAGCCAGCATCATCGGCCAACCTAATGACCGATTGCGATGGGGCTCATAGATGGTGGGCATGGACATGAGAGCCTTATCCGTTGCCGACAAGTTTTAAAATAGGCTGAGCAACGAGATGTGGCTGCAAAGCCTCGCGCATCTGACGCGAAGAACCACCACGCGCCAAAACGCACAGGCCCTCGGTAATTTTGTCGCAATAATCGCGCTCTTCGCGCAGGCGACGCTGCAAACGCGCCAAAACCGGCACGCCCACCAAATTTGCCAGAACCGCACCATAAAGCGTGGTGAGAAGTGCAAGGCCCAGTGCCGGACCAATGGTTTGTGGATCTGTCAAATTACCCAAAACACCTACAAGGCCAATCATTGTGCCAATGAGGCCCATTGCAGGAGCGTGATCAATCCAACCACGCCAGCAATCCACTTGAGCCAGATGATGTTCTTCCAAACGCACCAAGGCGCGTTCCAGATAAAGACGCAAACGCTCTTCATCCGCACCATCCACATAACGCGCAAGTCCATCCGACAAGAATGGATCATCGACTGGGTGATGTTCAAGCGCGAGCGGACCATCTCGACGCGCAATCAATGCCATTTCATGAAAAGAGCCTGCAAGCGCCTCGAGCCGCGCCGATGCATCCACTTTGCGACGAGATAAAACAGCCAGCGAATGGGCGAATGGCTCAAGGCCAGAGCGCAAAACTGTCACAAGGACTGTCCCGCCGCCGACAATCAAAAAGGCAATGGGATCCAGATATTGCGCCAAAGGCACAGACGCGAAGACCAACAGACCAAGCGCCAAAGCAATGGTTGCGGCAATCGCGAGATAAATCATGCGCATGAGCTGTCCTCGTTTCATGCAGTGAATTTGCAAGTTCGAGGCCAGATTTTTATCGCTTATTTTCAATAGCTTAGGGAATTAGGACCGCATGGCATCTAAATTGCTGATCAACGCGCGACAGATGATTTGAAAGAACCGGAGCGCAGAAGCATGATCCGCATCAATATGACTGGCATTGGCGCCGCCTCGCGTGACTTGTCCGTCACCGCCAATAATCTCGCCAATGCCCGCACCACCGGTTTCAAACGGTCTATGGCGCAATTCATTGAAGCGCGGTCAGAAAGCATGGATGCCCGCCCCGGATCTGAAACGGGCTCTGGCACGCGCATTGATGAAGTCCGCCGCACGCTTCAGCAGGGCTCGCTCGATTCCACGGACAAAGCGCTCGACATTGCTATTAATG
>CAWUNF010000043.1:0-9368 GCA_963923195.1 uncultured Hyphomicrobiales bacterium
AGCGCCCCGGCAAACCGAAATGCCCGTGGCTTGAGGCAATATTGACAACCGCCCCGCCACCAGCAGCGCGAATATGCCCCATGACATATTTGCACATGAGAAACATGCCGGTGAAATTCACATCTAGCGCGCGTTGCCAATCAGCGAGCGCAATTTTTTCGACATTGCCATCGGGTGAAACGGTCGCAGATGCATTGGCCAATGTGGTGATCTTGCCAAATTCAGCGACCGTGCGCGCGGCTGCCGCTTCGCATTGCTCGGGCTTTGACACATCCACTGCAATGGCTATGGCGCGCCCACCGCTTGCGCGAATGTCACTCGCCACTTTCTCAGCTTTTTCGAGTGAGACATCGCAGACAGCAAGAGCAGCGCCTTCCGCTGCAAAGCGGCGCGCCATGCCCCCGCCAATATCGCCACCACCGCCAGAGACGACCGCCACACGGCCTTCAAGCAGAGTCATCAACCCCTCCCCTTTTCTTCTGTCGTTGTGTGACAGTGTGAGAAAAGGCGAGGCTGGCCGCAAGTTAAAAATGCGACCTGTTAGATGCTCGCAATATAGCCGCCATCAACGCGCACCACTGTGCCCGTGACATAAGAGGCGCGCGCACTCGCCAAAAAGGCCGCCACATCGCCATATTCCGCCGGATCGCCATAGCGGCCCGCTGGAATCTGCGCGAGACTTTGCTTGACCACATCCTCGACGCCGATCTTTTCACGGCCCGCACGCGCTTCATCCAATTGCGCGATGCGCGGCGTCGCAATGCGGCCAGGCAGAATAATATTGGCTGTCACACCATCGGCCGCGACTTCACGCGCCAAAGTCTTCGACCAGCCCACAAGTGTCGCGCGCAAGGCATTGGACACGCCAAGATTAGGAATAGGCGCAACCACGCCCGAGGATGTGCTGGTGATAATGCGGCCCCATTTGCGCGCGCGCATCTGCGGCAAAGCGCGATCAGTGATTTTAATCACCGAGACGACCATCGCGTGAAATTGCGCTTCCCAAATTTCAGCCGCAACGTTAGCCGCTGTTGAAGGTGGCGGGCCACCCGTATTGTTGATAAGAATATCAACAGCACCCAGCGTGCTTTCGATTGTCGCAAAATTGCGCTCAATCACCGATAGATCAGTAAGATCCCACGGCAATTCGAGGATTTCTGCGCCTGTGCTGCGCAAAGATGTCGCCAGAGTGGACAGCGCCGAAGCATTGCGGCCGGCAAGTGCGACTTTCGCGCCTTCTTTGGCAAGAGAGGTGGCCATTGCGCCACCAAGACCACCTGTTGCGCCAAAGACCAGCGCCACTTTGCCCTTCAAACCGAGATCCATGTCGCATTCTCCTTCAGGAGCCAATCCGCAGCGGCGCGCGCATTTTGCGCAACAAAGCTAGAACAGAAGGCGCGGTAATTTTGCTCGTCTTGGGATTATCGCTTGGCACATTTTCAATGACACATGAAAATGTCGCGCAATCTGATTGAACCGTCACTGAATGTACGTTGCGCGTGACCTCTGGATCGGCCCAAATTTCAACTTGTGTCGCATCAAGGCCAAGACCTGCAAGAGCAAGTGCGACAGCAACATTTATATTGGCTGGAAATTTTTGTGCCGCTGCGCGCGCTGATCCTGCAAAAACGCATTGCGCTGCAGGGATATTTGCAAAGCCAAAACCAGCCGGGGGCTTGCGCGTGACAAGCTTCACCGATTGCAAATGGCCTTGTGCCGCGGCTGCCACCCCATCAAGCCCCAATAAAGCGCCGCTGGGCACAAAAATTTGCGCGCCATGATTGCGCGCCAGATCAACCAAATCGAGATGATCAGCCAAAGCGCTGACGCTCAACACCACGACGCTCTTGCCCTTGCTCAAAAAGGGCCGGACAAGCGCAGGCAGAAGCTCGGCGGGCGCACATTCAATCAACAGATCAGCGCGCGCCTCCAATTCTTCATGGGGTAGAACCGGCACTGCAATCTGATGCGCAGCTAAGCGCTCTTTCGCCGCGCCATGATCTTTTGCGCTGATTGCAACCAGCGTGAACCCATCGACGCCCTGCGCCAAAGCCTGCGCAACCGCAAGACCAATGGCGCCAAGGCCTGCAATGGCAACACGAATCTGATGCGACATCTTCATGCGAGACATGGTTGCGGCAGAAGCCACATGAAGCAAGTCAAAAAATCACGAATGCAGGCCCGGCGCTTCATGGCCCGTGCGCTCCACATATTCTGTATAGCCGCCCCCATATTGGTGGATGCCTTCAGGCGTCAGCTCCAACACGCGGTTCGACAAGGCCGCTAAGAAGTGGCGATCATGCGAGACAAAGAGCATCGTGCCTTCATAATCAGCCAGAGCCTTGATCAGCATTTCCTTGGTCATCATATCCAAATGGTTGGTGGGCTCATCGAGCACCAGAAAATTTGGTGGGTCGTACAGCATTTTTGCCATAACAAGACGGGCTTTTTCACCGCCCGACAAAACGCGGCATTTTTTCTCAACATCATCACCCGAAAAACCAAAACAGCCCGCAAGCGCGCGCAGCGAACCTTGCCCCGCTTGCGGGAAGGAATCTTCAAGCGATTCAAAAACACTGCGATCACCATCCAGCAATTCCATCGCATGTTGCGCGAAATAACCCATTTTGACAGAGCCGCCGATGGTGACAGACCCGCTGTCTGGATCTGATGCGCCCGCGATCAATTTCAACAAAGTCGATTTGCCAGCACCATTGACGCCCATAATGCACCAACGCTCTTTACGTCGGATCGAAAAATCGAAATTTTCATAAATGGCGCGTGATCCATAAGATTTGGATACGCCTTTGAGAATGGCCACATCATCACCTGAGCGCGGCGCGCTTGGAAATTCAAAGAGAATGGATTCACGGCGCTTGGGCGGCTCCACGCGCTCAATCTTTTCAAGTTTCTTCACGCGGCTTTGCACTTGTGCTGCATGGGATGCGCGCGCCTTAAAACGCTCAATGAATTTGATTTCCTTAGCGAGCATGGCTTGCTGGCGTTCAAATTGCGCCTGTTGCTGCTGCTCATTCAAAGCCCGCTGTTGCTCATAAAATTCATAATTGCCGGAATAAGTGGTGAGCGAGCCTGCATCAATTTCAATAATCTTATTGACGATCCGATTCATAAATTCGCGGTCATGCGAAGTCATGAGGATGGCGCCTTCATAGCCTTTCAAAAAGCTCTCCAACCAAATCAGACTTTCAAGATCCAAATGGTTTGAGGGTTCATCAAGCAACATGCAATCAGGCCGCATGAGAAGAATGCGCGCCAAGGCAACACGCATTTTCCAACCACCCGACAGATTGCCGACATCGCCATCCATCATCTCATCGCTAAAGCTCAAACCCGCGAGCACTTCGCGCGCGCGACCCTCCAGCGCATAGCCATCTAATTCTTCAAAGCGGCCCTGCACTTCACCATAGCGCTCAACCAATTGCTCAATCTCATCGAGCCGATCAGGATCTGCCATAGCAGCTTCTAGCTCTTTTAATTCTGCCGCCACTTCGCTGACGGGGCCCGCACCTTCCATCACTTCCGCAACGGCGCTGCGGCCCGACATTTCACCCACATCCTGGCTGAAATAACCAATGCTCACACCACGATCGACTGCAACTTGTCCTTCGTCGGGCAAATCTTGTCCTGTGATCATGCGAAACAAAGTCGTCTTGCCCGCACCATTCGGGCCAACAAGACCAATTTTCTCGCCACGCTGAAGCGCGGCTGAAGCTTCGATGAACAAAATCTGATGCCCGTTTTGACGGGAAATATTTTCAAGGCGGATCATGAGGAGAAAAAGCTCGGCCAGATGCAAGAGATGGCGCCTGATTAGCGGCTTCGCGCGCAAAGGTCACGCGCTTTCACGCCCGCACGCGGCTGTGATCCGGCCTAAATTGGACAGAAGCGCCTCTCGCTTGCTAAAAACGGGGTCAAATCGTCTTAAAAAAGCGGCCCACCCCCCTTGGGAGGAGATAATGAAGAAACTGCTGCAGAGCCTCTGCGCCCTATCCACACTCGCTGCCACCAGCGCGCTGGCGCAAGATAGTTTCTACAAGGGCAAGACATTCACCGTTGTCATCGGCTATTCGCCGGGCGGCGGCTATGACAGCTATGGCCGCTTGCTCGCGCGCCACATCAATAAAAACATCGAGGGCAAGCCGGAAGTGATTGTGCAAAATCTTCCTGGCGCTGGCTCGCTCAATGCCGTGCGCCAGCTCGATGCGACGCAGCCGAAAGACGGCACTTATCTGACCGCATTTAACCCCGCGTTGATTTTGGAATCGCTTGTTGATCCCAATCGCATCAAAGTGAAGTTTACCGATGTCGCTTGGATTGGCAGCATCGCGCCGGAAGTGCGCGTTTGTTATGCTTGGCATGCAACCGGCATTAAAAATTGGGATGATCTTGTTCAGCGCAAAGAAACTGTCTTTGGCAGCACCGCCAAAGGCACGGCGAATTACATGAATGCATCCACTTTGCGCAATGTGTTCGGCATTAAAATTCGTCACGTGCTCGGCTTCCCCGGCTCTGCTGAACAAAAGCTTGCTTTGGAGCGCGGTGAATTGGATGCCGATTGCGGCTCCTGGAGCAGCCTGCCGGCTGAGTGGATATCGGATAAGAAGATCAATCCGCTGGTCTCCTTCTCGCCCTCGCGCGAAGCCTCGATGCCAGCCGACATTCCTTATGCGGGCAAATTTGCAACGACCGACCAGCAGAAAGAGATTTTGGAGATTTTTGCAGCGTCCAGTGAAGTGGGGCGTCCCTTCATCATGTCAAAAGCAGTGCCGGAAGAACGTTTGAAAATCGTGCGCCGCGCGTTTGATGCAACGATGAAAGAAGATGGCTTTTTAGCTGATGCGAAAAAGCTCAATCTACCGGTGCAAGCCATGACAGGCGAAGAAGCAGCGAAAGTCATTGCGCATGTCTATGCGGCAAAGCCTGAGAGCATTGCCAAAGTGCGCGAGATCACCGAGTGACACTCATCCTCTCCACAAGCGATGCCGAAGCCGTGCTGGACATGGGTTCGGTGATCGCTTGTTTGGAGGAGACTTATGCCGATTTGGGCGCGGGCAGCGCTATTTATCGCGGGCGCACCGATCTCTTTCACCCCACATCTGCAGCCATTGGCGCGGATATTCCAGCAGCCCATCAATTCAAGACGCTTGATGGTGCTATTCCGCGCTGGCAAGTGGCATCGATTCGCGTCACCTCAGATGTCGTGGCTTTTCCACTTGTTGAAAATGCGCGGCGGCGGATCAAATTGCCCGCAGCCGCTGGCCATCAATGGGTGGGGCTCGTCTTTCTCTTTTCATCTGCCACCGGCGAGCTGATTGCTATTTTGCAAGATGGCATTTTACAAAAATATGCGGTTGGCGCGATCAATGCGATTGGCGCCAAATATCTTGCGCGCCAAAACGCCAAAATTGTTGGTCTGATTGGCGCTGGCAATCAGGCGGGGCCGCAATTGACCGCTCTTTGCCAAGTGCGCACCATTGAACATGTGCGCGTCTATAGTCCCAAACGCGAAGAGACAGAGGCTTTTTGCGCAAGGATGCAAAGCGAGCTTGGCATGTCATTCAGCATGGCCGAGACGCCGCAAGAAGCTGTGCGCGGCGCTGATATTGCCATCACCGCCACCAATAGCCGCAAAGCATTTTTTGAATCGGAATGGCTAGAGCCAGGCATGCATCTGTCTTGTATGCAGCGCGACGAACCCATACCATCTTGCTTTCAACGCGCCGATATCAGCATCTTTCATACGCGCATGAAAGAACATGAATATGTCTCCAGCGATTTTGCTGAGATGGAACGCCGCCATGATTTCATCATGCGCGATCATCCTGAAAGCGAGATCAATTGGAATGATTTTCCAGATCTCGGTGAACTTGTATCTGGGCGCGCGCGCAGGCGCATCAACGATGATGAGATCACGCTTTTTCTGAATAGCACGGGTGTGGGCGCACAATTTACCGCTGTTGCGCATCTCATTTATGAGCGCGCACGTGCCAAAGGTTTGGGCACGGAAATTCCAACTTCTCTATTCAATCAACCCCTGCCGCCCTAAGGCGACAGGGGATGATCAGACATTTTTAATTGCGAATATTTTGCAGGAAAAGCGAGGTTGGAATTTCATATCCAAGTCCATGCTTCTTTGCCAGTTCATAGACACGACCCGCAACAGCATAAAATTGCGCGCCCTGCAAATTGCCCCGCTCCGACCATGTGATTTGATCAGGCGATGTGCGACCGGTCGTTTGGCCCGTCATAATATCATGCAAAAAGATGCGCTTTTCGGGGAGCATGACGCCATGACCCTTTTTGCCAGAGCGCCCATCACCAAATTTGCGCGCCTTGGGGCGGGCTTCCCAACCAATATATTCATCATCCAAAGCAAGCTCAGGGCGACCAACAGGTGCCGGCGCATCGCCAAAGCGCAAGTAAACATCGACGCGTTCCATCGTCGCTTTATCAGGAATGCCGCTGCCACCAATATTGATGACATGCGTTCCTTTTTCGAGAAGCGCGCCATTCAAAACAGGCACAGCGGAATCGGTCAAAGCCGCGACAATATCGGCACCTTGATAAACATCTTCGGGCCGCTCACAGACTTGCACTTCAATATTATATTTGGCGGCCATTTCGCGACCAAAGGCTTCGCGATTGGCTTTCGTTGGACTATAGACCTGCAGCTTTTCAATATTGCGCACGGCCATGAAAGAGGCCATGTGATCGCGCGCCATGCCGCCTGAACCCAACATGCCAACGACTTTGGCATCTTTCTTAGCCATATATTTCACGCCAATGCCGCCATCGCCTGCCACGCGCATATGCTGCAACACGCCATCATTGATGAAAGCAAGCGGCTCGCCATTTTCAATCGAGGTCAAAAAGATCAGGCCACAAAATGTGCCGGGCTGAACGCAATATTTCTCCTGCGTCACCACATCGCCTTGGCGCATTTCATAGATAATGTCGGACTTCATGCGCACAGCGAAATAGCCCGAGGTTGAGCCACCTTCCATCGAACCAAATTGATAATTTTTTGCCGGATCGCTGGTCGGGATGCGAATATCAATGCGCGGGCGGCAAGTGGCTTCGCCCAAAGCCAAATTTTTATAACTTGTCTCCAAAGCCTCAATCGTATCTTCCATTGTCAAGATACGGGCGACATCGTCATTATTGATGATGAGGGTCATTTATTTTCGTCTCCCGAGGCCTTAGCCACTCGCTTTTTCGATTTGGTTGTAACGCTCAATAATGGATTTGGGCGTTTTCATTGCGCCCTGGAGAAGTTCAACAATGGCATCGCCATCAATCGGGCTCAAATCATCAAAATTGATTTTCTCAAGCTCTGCGATGAATTCTTGATCATTCATTGTAGCCATAAAGGCTTTACGCAGAGCCTGCGCGCGATCAGCCGGCACATTGGGTGGCGCAATGAAGGGGCGCGACATAGCAAAAGGCAATTCTGCAAATTTTATGAGAGCAAGCGTTTCTGCATCTGGTGCGAGTTCGCGCCCCGTTGGAACATCCGGCAAAGAGGGATGGCGTGTGGCACGACCAAATTGCACCAGAGCGCGCACTTTACCGCTCTTCCACATATCGCTTTGCGTTGTCATCATCGTGCTAATGCCAGTGACAATGCCATCCACTTCATTGGACTGCATAGCCAGAAAAATAGGACCTGTGCCGCGATAACCCCGGATCGTTTCAATATTAAGTTTCAGCGCATCTTTGGCGAGCATAGCAAAAACTTGATTGGTGGAGCCTGCACCGACAGAACCAATCAAAGCTTTTGCCACGCCACTTTTCAAATCAGCTGCCGTTTTCGCAGCATGGCCAGAATTCACGAGTACCAGATAAGCATCTTGCTCGAATGAAGCGACTGATCCGAGCCAGATAAATTTCATTGGATCAAAACGCACATTCATCTCACCGCGAATGGCGAGCTGTGCGCCCGTGCGATCAAGCGAGGCAATGACCGAGCCATCCTTATCGGCAGCATTGAACATGTGATTAGCAATGCCAATTGGCCCTGCCGATGACATGTTACGCACAACGAGATTAGGATTGCCGGGAATTTTCTTAGCGAGATGACGCGCCACCACGCGCGACAATGCATCATTTAAGCCGCCCGGCGCATAGCCCACCAACACATCTACATTACGACCTTTATAAAAGGCCTCGACATCATCAGCAGCCGCCGGCGCTATGAGCCAGAGGGGCGCAGTTGCAGCCACCAAGCCGCATGCCAGAGCCTTCAAAATTGTCATGATGCGCCTTTGGGCCATCCACCCCTCCCCCCATGCGCGCCGCCGCGCTTCTTATTGAGGAGAAAGATTCCAGCAAAAGCGGGGCTGAGGCAAGCGCTCACCCCGTAAAAAGATGAGTGAAAGAAAAAGGCCGCCCCGAAAGGAGCGGCCTTCATGCACTTAAGCGGCATTTTAATCCATAAATTTGCGCGCGACTTCGACCGCTGCCGCAGGCGTGTTTTGAATGGCCGCAGCAATGGCCGCCGCTTTTTCGCCCGGCACAGGATCCATATCCATTTTGGCCTTGCGCGCAGCATCAAGAAATTCGGGATCAACCATCATATCATTAAAGGCTTTGCGCAAAGTTGCCAGACGGTCATCCCGCAGGCCCGGCGGGCCGATGATCGGGCGCCCAATAGCTTCTGATGCGATGAGAAAATTGATCGCCTGCTTTTGTGTTTGATCTTGCAAGAGTTCGAAAATGGTCGGCACATCGGGCAAATCCTTGTGCTTCACCTCAGCAAATTGCACGAGCGTGTTGATCTTTTTTTGCGTCAACCATTCTGACTTTTGGCTTTCAATGCTGGTGACCAATGTGCAATTGCCATCCACTTCACCACGCTCAATCGCCAGCCAAATATGGCCCGTGGTTGCATAGCCCAAAACAAGCTTGGCATTTTCTGGGGCGAAAGAGCGCAAGATCGAGGTGTAGAGATAGCCCCCGCTATTCTTCGATGTATCGCCGAGTGTGAAGGACCGCTTCTTCAAATCCGTGAGCGATGTAATGCCCGTCGTGCCCCACATATAGCAAATGGCCAATTCGCTATTCATGCTGCCGATCCAAGCAAATTTTGTGAAATCAACGCCCGTCTCTTTTGGTTCGAGCACAGATTTGGGCATGAGGCCGCGATTGAACATACCAAATTGCGTGCCATCTTTTGGCGCTTGATCTTGCAAATAGCGCACGAATTGAAGGCTCGAGGCGCCGGGCATGTTTTGCACAATCACCGTGGGAGTGCCGGGAATATGTTTGCCGATGAAACGAGCGGCAATGCGCGTGTAAGCATCAAAAGCGCCGCTTGGTGGATAGCCCACTAAGAATTGAACATTCTT
>CAWUNF010000044.1:0-9276 GCA_963923195.1 uncultured Hyphomicrobiales bacterium
AAAGCATGCGGCTTTATCCACCTGCTGCAACATTAACCCGGGATGCGATTGACGCTGATCGCATTGGCCCCTTCCATATTCGCTCCGACACACGCCTGGTCGTGTCGCCTTGGCTGGTGCATCGGCATCAAAAACTTTGGACCCATCCAAACCTCTTCGATCCATCACGCTTTTTGCCTGGCGCACGCGAAAAAATTGATCGCTTTGCTTATTTGCCCTTTGGCGCAGGCCCGCGCATTTGCATTGGCATGGGCTTCGCCATGCAAGAAGCCGTTATTTTACTGGCTCATGTGCTGAAAAATTTTCAAGCCATGCATGTTCCGGGGCATATTCCAGAGCCCGTGCAGCGCGTCACGCTTCGCCCGAAAGGCGGCATGCCAATGGTGCTGAAATCACGTCAATGACAAAAAAAACGCGGCCCTATGGTCAGGACCGCGTTTTGCAAAATCCATCACATTTAAAAAAAATCAGAATGGATTCCATGTCGAAGATGGCGTGAATTTCAAATAGCCGAGATTGACGCCCAATCGTGCACCAACGCCCGCGCGAATGGGCACAACCACCACTTCATCTGCTGTGAGCGCGGTGAAGCCAAAACCCGCCACAAAATAAGCGGAACCATCCACGCCACCAAAGCGACGGAAAATCGCATTGGTCGAGGGCAGATTATAAACAAGCATCATAGTGCGTGCGCCATCTGCCCCTGCATCAAAGCCAAGCGATGGGCCTTGCCAGAAAATCTTTTGCTGGCCCGCATTGCGCGTATACATCTGGCCTTCGCCATAACGCGCCCCTGCAATGAAAGCGCCTGAGGCTTCTTGACCCAAAATATAAGCATTGGGTTGGCCCCAACGTTTGGTTGCTTCTTCCACCACTTGCGCAAGACCGCGCGACATCGAACCGAAGAAACGATGACCATTGTCGACAAGTTCATTCGTCGTAAAACGCTGTGGCGGGCCTTGCTGTGCCAGCGCCGCTGTTGCGCCAAAGCCCGTTGCACCGGCGCTTGCCGCCAAAGCCGCACCGCCCAGCAAAAGCTCACGGCGGGATTTTTCAATTCGTGTCATGACGCGTCCTCTCATCGACCATCGGTCGAAAGCAGGAGCAATGTCCGGCTTAGCCGTGGCAAAATAAGGGCAAAACTTTCAAGGGTAAGCTAAGGCCGCATGGTTAAGGATCTCTTTCTGAGCCTTCACCGGGACCATGAAAGATCAACGCAATCGTGTGATCTGGGTTCGGTCACCAAAAGCAACAAAGTCTGGCGAGGCAAAGCCTTCTTGGGCGCGGCCATAGTGCAAGGGCGTGCCGTCCAAAAGCGTCACAATTCCGCCCGCCGCCCGCAGCACAGCATCGCCCGCGGCAATATCCCATTCCATTGTTGGCCCGATGCGCGGATAGACATCTGCACGCCCCTCCGCAATCAAACAGAATTTCATAGCAGAGCCTGCTGGGCGCATGTCATGTGCGCCCAAACGCGCCATCAAAGCTTTGGTTTCATCATTAAGATGTGAGCGGCTCACCGCTGCCACAGGTTCGCGCCCCTGCAAAGCGCGCACTTCAATGCGGCGCATGCCACCTAAAGGTGGCACATGATCCCCCGGCGCCACATCACAAGCATAGGCGCCAGATCCAGCAGAGAGCCAAAGCCTGCCAAAGGCTGGCGCATAAAGCGCGCCCAAAACTGGTGCGCCATCGCGGATCAAAGCAATATTCACGGTGAATTCGCCATTGCGACTGGCAAATTCACGCGTGCCATCGAGCGGATCAACCAGCAAAAAGCTGCGCTCCAATTTTGGCATGCGGCCTTGCGACATGGATTCTTCCGCCACCACCGGCACGCCGGGGCAGGCTTTGGCGAGTTCTTGCAAGATGAGTTCTTCGGAGCGCTCATCGGCCTCACAGACCGGGCTCGCATCTGATTTCATCCGCATACGGAAGTCGCGACGATAGACGTCCATGATCAGCGCGCCCGCCGAAACAGCGGCTTGCGCAAAAGCCAAAGCGAGCTGCGCCTCAGCCGAATCGTGTTTGGACGTTTCCATCCCCCGTACCTGTGCCCAAAAAGCCCCGTGCCTCAAGGGAAAACTAGCGGGGCAGCGTTCCAAAGCGCGCATCTTGGGGCTAAGACGGCTTCAGGCCAGCCTATCAGCCCACATTGATTCGGGGTTATGTTGCAGCGCCCCTAAAACAGCTTTCGGCGTTTTCTCACGTCGCCACACGGATTTCACCATGTCTCTTGTCTCGCTCGACCCTCTCGATCTTGCAGCGCTTCTCTGTTCCCGCGTCTGCCACGACGTCATTTCGCCTGTCGGCGCTATTGTGAACGGGCTCGAAGTTTTGGACGACGAGAAAGACGAAGAGATGCGCCAATTCGCGGTGGATCTCATCAAACGCTCGGCCAAGACAGCCTCCGCCCGGCTGCAATTCTGCCGCCTCGCCTTTGGCGCTGCGGGTTCGGCTGGCGCTTCCATTGATACGGGCGATGCGGAAAAAGTCGTCCGCGGCCTGATGGAAGATGACAAGACCAAAATCACATGGAATGCGCCGCGCGTGCTCATGCCGAAAAACAAAGTGAAGCTTGTTTTGAATCTCTGCCTCATTGCGCAGGCTGCCATTCCGCGCGGTGGCGAAATTATCGTGACGATTTTAGGAGATGATGGCGCGTCTTTGCGTGTGGAGGCCAAGGGGCCCAATGCCAAACTCGCGCATCATGTGCCAGCACTTGTTGCAGCGACGCCCGAAAATGGCACTGTCGATGCACATGGCATCCAGCCTTTCTATACAGGACTTGTGGCGCGTGAATCTGGCATGGGCGTCAACATAAATGTGAGCGCCGATCAGGTGACGATTGTGGCCCAAGCCGCGTGACGCGCGAGGCTTTCTGCCGCAATATTCAAATGTCGCTTGATACCTGTTGGAGCGGGACACGTGAGAGTGGACGAGACGCAACAAGCCCCGCGAAGCCTTGGCGATCATCACGCCAGTGTGGCTGTGCCAGACGGCGCATCGACCCTCCGCAAATTTTTTGCCTTTGCCGGGCCGGGCTATCTTGTCTCCGTCGGTTATATGGATCCCGGCAATTGGGCGACATCCATCGCGGGTGGCTCGCAATTTGGCTATACGCTGCTCAGCGTCATTTTACTGTCCAATCTCATGGCGATTGTCTTGCAAGCTTTGGCCGCACGCCTTGGCATTGCAACAGGGCTTGATCTCGCCCAAGCCTGCCGCGCGCATTATTCAAAACCTGTCAATCTGCTGCTGTTTCTTGCCTGCGAACTCGCCATCATTGCCTGCGATTTGGCAGAAGTGATCGGCACAGCGGTCGCGCTGAAATTGCTCTTTGGCATTCCCTTGGTCGCAGGCTCCGTGATCACGGCCTTGGATGCTGTGCTTGTGCTTTATCTCATGCACAAAGGATTTCGCTGGTTAGAGGCTTTTGTCATCGTGCTGATTGTCACGATCATGGGCTGCTTCATCTATGAGATTGCACTTGCAGCACCGGCTGCTGCTGAAATTGGCGCAGCGCTGCAAAACTCACGTGAAATCATCACCAATCAGGCCATGCTCTTTATTGCCATTGGCATTATTGGCGCAACCGTCATGCCGCATAATCTCTATCTGCATTCATCGATCGTGCAGACGCGCGCTTATGCACGCAATGATGAAGGCAAGCGCGCTGCTATTGGCTTTGCCACGCTCGATTCCACCATCGCCCTCATGCTGGCCCTTTTCGTCAATGGCGCCATTCTTGTTTTGGCCGCGACCGTCTTTCACAAAACTGGCCGCACAGATGTGGTCGAGATTGAACAGGCCTATGAATTGCTCGCACCCGCCCTTGGCATGTCGCTGGCTGCCACATTATTTGGCGTGGCTTTGCTGGCCTCTGGCCTCAATTCCACCGTGACAGCCACTCTGGCCGGCCAGATTGTCATGGAAGGCTTTTTGCATTTGAAGCTGAAGCCGTGGGTGCAGCGCCTCATCACACGCGGCCTTGCAATTGTCCCCGTGCTGATCGTGACCATCCTTTATGGCGATGAAGGCACGGCGAAACTTTTGGTGCTGAGCCAAGTGATTTTGTCGATGCAATTGCCCTTTGCCATTGTGCCGCTGGTGCAATTTGTCTCGAACAAAAAGACTATGGGGTCGTTTGTTATTTCTCGCGGCCTTGCTGGTCTTGCTTGGGCCATTGCCCTGCTGATCATCGGGCTGAACCTGAAATTGCTCGCCGATACTTTCCTCGGCTGACACAAAAAAGCCCCGCCAAAGCGGGGCTTTTTAAATTCGCAGAGCGCGAGATTAAGCTGAAACGCGCTCTTCCACTTCATTGGGCTCACGCAGCACATAGCCACGGCCCCAAACGGTTTCGATATAATTGCGGCCCTGGCTCGCATTGGCGAGCTTCTTGCGCAGCTTGCAGATGAAGACGTCGATGATCTTCAATTCTGGCTCATCCATGCCACCATAAAGATGGTTGAGGAACATTTCCTTGGTGAGCGTTGTGCCCTTGCGCAAAGAGAGCAGCTCGAGCATTTGATATTCTTTACCCGTCAGATGAACGCGCGAGCCTGCGACTTCGACTGTCTTCTGATCGAGATTGACGACCAAATCGCCTGTCGTAATGACTGATTGCGCATGGCCCTTGGAGCGACGCACAATGGCATGAATGCGCGCGACCATTTCATCCTTATGGAAAGGCTTGGTCAGATAATCATCGGCGCCAAAGCCCAGACCCTTCACCTTATCTTCAATGCCTGCAAGGCCTGAGAGAATGAGGATTGGTGTCTTCACCTTGGCAACACGCAGGCCGCGGAGAACCTCATAACCCGACATATCGGGGAGATTCAGATCCAACAGAATGATGTCATAGTCATACAACTTACCAAGATCGATGCCTTCTTCACCGAGATCGGTTGTGTAGACATTGAAATTCTCTGACTTGAGCATCAGCTCGATGCTCTGCGCTGTCGCGCTGTCGTCTTCGATCAAAAGTACCCGCATGTGAGGTCCCCACCCTAGCTCTCTGCCAGTCGCGATCGGCGCGAACCACCAAAGAGCGCGGTTTAAAAAAATCCCGGCTCAACAAAGTTAACGAGAGATGGTTAACAAACAGTAATTCCGGCCTTCAAGGGCTTGGGCTCAAGCTGGCGTTTTACGCACAAGAACCTGATTCCCCTTGAATTTTTACCGATAAACCCTGCTCAGGAACCGGTTTAACGCCGACCGCTAAACCTCTCGCCCGACTCAACACCCGACACTCGCCATGCAGCAAATCGCCTTTGGCTCTGGAGCGGAGAGTTAACCAACTAGGTTAACAGACCGTTACGCGCGGGGCGCGCAGGACCACCCGAATCACCCACATCCTTGGAATAGCACGCAAAACCTTGCCTCCGGCAGTCTCTTTGTCGCTTTTTTCTGCGCAAAAGGCGTCACGGTAAGGAAAGAGCAACTTTGAGCCGTCACACTGTTTCCTGTCTCGCGGAAATGTTTTGCGCCGAGTGCCTCGCAAGCACCCGGTGCCTGTGGTCACTGCGTCTTGGAGTCTCGAGTGATGAAATCGCGGGATACATTGGTCAGGCTGAAGCGTTTTCAGGCGGAAGAAAAACGCCGTCGCGTGGCCCAGATCGAAACCATGATCGCCGAATTCGGGCGCATGGCTGGCGACCTCGATCGCGAGATCGCCGCTGAAGAGCAACGCTCAGGCGTGGCAGATCCTAGCCATTTTGCCTATTCAACCTATGCACGCGCCGCCCGCACGCGACGCGACAATCTCCATCAATCCGCCGAGGATTTACGCGGCCAGCTCGATGAAGCCAAAGCGCGCTTCGAGGAAGCCTCCGAAGAATTGGCCAAGGTTCAGACGATGGACCTGCGCGACAAAAGCGTTGAGGTTGCGCGCGAGCGGACCGACATGCCCTTGCGCGCCGTGCGCATGTAAAAACGAAGAAAAGCCCCTCGCGACCTTGTGAAGCCAGTTGGCACCCCCGGCTGGCTTTCCTTTTTGTTATCAAGGCCTGCTTGCACTCCCCCGCCCTGCATGGCACGGATGGTTCTGTCATTCCGACATGAAAAGCCAGTCGAGCCGCAGGTCAGATGAAGCGCATTCTTGATTTTTTCTGGCCCGCCGTCGGGCTTGTGGCCGTCGTCTGGTCCGTGAAGCTTCTTTACGAGAAGCTCGCTGCCGAAGCGGCAACAGATGAAAAAGTCCGCGCTCTTCTGGAGGCTGGTGGCCTCTGGAGCGATATTAAAATCATCGCCTCTGTCATTGGCCATAAGCTCGCCGATATTCCTGCTCACGGCTATTGGCTTGCTGCGGCCTCAACCCTTCTCGCCTATGCGGCGCTGGCTTGGTACGACCGTATTTCGCTGATCCATCTCAAACGCGAAAGCGGCATTTCTTGGATTTATATTTCGGTCTGCTCTTTCGTGACTTATGCGCTGTCACATAATATTGGCGCGACGGTGTTCTCTGGCGGCATGGTGCGCTATCGCGCTTATTCTGCCAAAGGATTGAGTGCGGCTGAAATCGCAATCCTTGTCGCGCTCTGCTCTTACACATTTGCTTTTGGTACGATTTTACTGCTCGCTTTTGTGCTGATTGGTGAGCCGCAAATTCTAGCACCTCTCTCCACTTTGTCTGAGCATTTCCGCATCAGCGAACAGACAGCGCGTTTGATTGGCTTTGGCCTGCTGGCCTTTGTGGCGCTTTATACAATCGGCTCATGGCTGCAGCTCAAGCCCTTGCGCTTTCGCTCTTTTGAATTGATGTATCCGCGCCTCAATGTTGTCGCGCGCCAATATGTGGCAGCACCGCTTGAATTGATTGGCGCTGCGGGCATTATTTATTTCGCTCTGCCTGAACAAGGAAACCCCGGCTATTTTATTGTGCTCGGTGCGTTTCTTCTGTCTTTCTCCGCAGGCCTCTTGTCGCAAGTGCCAGGCGGCGTCGGGGTGATGGAAGCCGTCTTTTTGGCGATCATGCCGGGCATGCCAGCCACCGCCGTCTTTGCGGCTTTGCTGGTGTGGCGGCTTTTCTATTTGATCGTGCCGCTTGCCTTGTCTGTGCCGGTGATCTTGCTCTTTGAGCGCGCGCAGCTCGCCAAAGCCTTGCACCATGAAAGCGAAACGCCGGCCCCTTGAGGGACCGGCGCTGCAAAACTCGAAATACGGAAAAGCTTACTGGCGATATTGCTGGATGCGCGTTGTGCGCAGGCCGGCCAGTCCATGCTGGTCGATAGACATCTGCCAGCTCAAAAATTCATCCACGGTGAGCGTATAGCGGTTGCAGGCCTCTTCCAAAGACAGGAGGCCGCCACGCACCGCCGCCACGACCTCGGCCTTGCGGCGAATAACCCAACGTTTCGTGTCCGTGGGCGGCAGGTCGGCAACGGTCAAAGGCGAGCCGTCGGGGCCGATCACATATTTCACCCGGGGACGATGCAGTTCCGTCATATTTAAACTCACAACACGAGCACACTGACTATGGGCCAAAGATTAGCCGCCGGTTTTTAAGATTTACCTAAGCCGAACCCTTGTTTTTTGGGGTCTAACTATCGGATTTATTTCCAAATCCTTGCTCTCAAGGCCAATCCGTTCCCATCTGGCACACCTTTGGCCCCGCAGGCCCGCGACACTGGCCTGCCCTCACATTTGATCCATTCGGTTGCATTTTTTCTCGGCCAATGGTTGATCATCGCCCCATGAACCCGTTGTTGGAGCCAGACACCGCGACCCGCCGCCCCGCCCCTGTGCAGGGCGCCAATTCGCTTGGGCTGATGAAAGCCCCGGCGGAAACGCGCGTGGTTGTGGCTATGTCAGGCGGCGTTGATTCCTCCGTGGTCGCCGCGCTGTTGAAGCGCGAAGGCTATGATGTGATCGGCGTGACATTGCAGCTTTATGATCATGGCGAAGCCATCCATCGCAAAGGTGCGTGCTGCGCGGGCCAAGATATTCATGATGCGCGCGATGTCGCCGCCCGCCTCAACATTCCCCATTATGTGCTCGATTATGAAAGCCGCTTCAAAGATAAGGTGATTGATTCTTTCGCCAAATCTTATGTCGCTGGTGAAACGCCTATTCCTTGCGTGGCCTGCAACCAGCACATTAAATTCACCGATCTCTTCGACACAGCGCGTGATCTGGGCGCAGATGTTTTAGCAACCGGCCATTACATTTCCTCAGCGGAAGATGGTGAAGGCGGCCGCGCGCTTTATCGCGCAATGGATGCCGATCGCGATCAAAGCTACTTCTTATTCGCAACCACGCGCGAACAGCTCGAACTTTTGCGCTTTCCGCTGGGTGATTTGCCAAAGCCAGACGTGCGCAAACTCGCGCATGAATTTGGCCTCGCCGTTGCTGACAAGGCCGACAGCCAAGACATTTGTTTCGTGCCCTCTGGCAAATATACAGATGTGATTGAACGCTTGATCCCCGGCGCGGCAGAGCCCGGCGATATTGTGCATGTCGATGGCCGCGTGCTGGGCCACCATCAAGGCGTCATTCATTACACGATTGGCCAGCGCAAAGGCTTGGGGCTTGGCTCCAATACGGCTGGCAAGGGCGAGCCGCTTTATGTGGTGAAACTTGATAGCGCCAATCGCCGTGTGGTTGTGGGCCCGCGCTCAGCGCTGGCCACGCGCTTTGTCATGCTGCGCGATGTCAATTGGATTGGCCCTGCGACGCTGGATGATTTGCCGACGGATGGCTTGGAAGTGGCGGTGCGTTTGCGCTCCACGCGCCCGCCGGGCTCGGCCATTCTGCGCCGCGTGAATGGCGAAGTGCAGGTGGAATTGGCAGCAGGCGAAGATGGCGTTTCGCCGGGTCAGGCCTGCGTCTTTTATGAAGATGCAAGCCCGCGCGCGCGCGTGCTTGGTGGCGGCTTTATTAAGCCCGCACTCTAATGCAAGACAAAACCAGCTCCAGCATTTCCCATGCGGATGTGCAAAGCGCCTATGCGCGTTGGGCGCCGATCTATGATCTGGTATTCACCGCCACGATGAAACCGGGACGTCGCGCTGGCGCTGGCGCGATCAATGCGCTTGCAAAAGATCACGACATTCACGTGCTGGATGTTGGTGTCGGCACAGGCCTCGAACTGCCGATGTTTTCACCCCATGTGAAAATCACAGGCATTGATCTGTCAGAACCCATGCTCAATGTCGCGCGCAAGCGCGTGCTGCGTGAGGGCTTGGGCCATGTCATGGCTCTTGAGGCGATGGATGCAATGGCGCTGACGTTTCCAGATGCGCATTTTGATGCGGTGATTGCGCCTTATGTGCT
>CAWUNF010000045.1:0-9128 GCA_963923195.1 uncultured Hyphomicrobiales bacterium
GGCAAGCCTTGCGCGATAGTGTTCGACGTGTTGCTGCTGAATAAGCCCTAAAAACCTAATTTACGACCAGGGGGCGACCTGACCGTTGTCATAAATGCGCCAGGCCTTGGCGCCGGCTTTAGCAACAACTGTGCGGCCTTCCTTGGCTTTGGCGACCAAGAATTTGAACACCAAAGGGTGGCGCCAGGCCATTGGCTTGGTTGGATCGCAGACAGCTTGATATTCGTCGGAATCGGCATCTTCCATCAAAATCGTGCCGACTTTGTCGGGTCGCAAAGTGGAAGGGAGCGAGCGTTCCATCATCCAATCGCATTCATAATCTTGGCAGACATCGGGGCGCTTCTTATAGATCTTGCAGCCGCCGCCGAGCACGCAATGTTTGCACAAAACGCCTGCGTCTTTGTTGAAGTGCTCAATCGTGAGCACTTGGCAGCACATTGTGCATTCGCCACATGATTTACCCGGAACAGCCATTGGTCCTGACGCCTACGATTCGAGAGAAGGGCGCAGTCTCGTCGCGCGCCTTCGCAGTTGCAAGAGGCTCTCTGATCGAAAGCGCATTTGATCCCGCCCCTTGACTTGAGGGGAGCGCGCATGTCACTGCGCGGCACGAGCAGTCGGGCGCAAAGAGGCTTCCCATATGGCACGTGCTTTTATCTTTCCGGGTCAAGGTTCTCAGTCCGTTGGCATGGGTAAGGCTTTGGCCGAAACCTATGCTGAAGCCCGCGCCGTCTTTGCCGAAGTCGATGACGCCTTGGGCCAAAAACTCTCTGCCCTCATGTTTGAAGGTCCAGAGGCCGATTTGACGCTGACCGCCAATGCGCAGCCCGCTTTGATGGCGGTGAGCTTGGCCGTCACCCGCGTGCTCGAAGCCCATGCCGGCCTCGACATTGCAAACCAAGCCAAATTCATCGCCGGTCATTCGCTGGGTGAATATTCAGCGCTCGCCGCCGCGGGCACTTTCTCTCTGGCCGATACGGCTCGCCTCCTTCGCCTGCGTGGTGAGGCTATGCAAAAGGCCGTGCCGGTCGGCGAAGGCGCTATGGCGGCGCTGCTGGGCGCTGATTACGCAACCGGCCTCGCCATTGCTGAGGAAGCTGCGCAAGGTCAAGTCTGCCAGATTGCCAATGATAATGGCGGTGGTCAGGTTGTGGCTTCCGGCCATAAGGCGGCCGTTGAGCGCGCGATGGACATTGCCAAAGCCAAGGGCATTAAGCGCGCGATCCTGCTGCCAGTCTCCGCTCCCTTCCATTGCGCCTTGATGCAACCCGCGGCGGATGCGATGGCGCAAGCGCTCGCCAAAGTGCAAATGAGGGCACCCTGCGTGCCGGTTGTCGCCAATGTCCTGGCCTCCCCTTTGAGCGATCCTGAAGCAATCCGCGCGCGACTTGTTGAGCAAGTCACAGGCACGGTGCGTTGGGCTGAGAGCATTGCTTATATGGCACGTGAAGGCGTTGATTCATTTTATGAGCTTGGCTCTGGTAAAGTGCTGTCAGGCCTTGTGAAGCGTATTGCGGACACAGCCACGGGCACGGCGATTAACACGCCGGCTGATATCGAAGCCTTCGCCGCTTTGCCGAAATAAGGAGCGACCCCATGTTTGAGCTTTCTGGCCTCAATGCCCTTGTGACGGGCGCCACCGGCGGCCTCGGCGGCCAGATCGCCCGCGCGCTTCATGCGCAGGGCGCGACTGTTGGTCTGTCCGGCACGCGTGCGGAAGCGCTCGAAGCGCTGGCCAAAGAGCTGGGTGAGCGCGTCCATATTCTGCCCTGCAATTTGGGCGATAAGGATGCGGTCGAAGCTTTGGTTCCGGCGGCAGAAGCTGCAATGGGTCAGGTCGATATTTTGGTCAATAATGCGGGCATCACCCGCGATGGTCTCTTCATGCGTATGAAGGATGAAGATTGGGAGCAGGTCATCAATGTGAACCTGACCTCGGCTTTCCGTTTGTCACGCGCTTGCATGAAGGGCATGATGAAGCGCCGCTTCGGCCGCATCATTTCCATCACGTCGGTTGTCGGCGTCACGGGCAATCCGGGACAGGGCAATTATGCCGCCTCCAAGGCTGGCATGATTGGCATGACCAAATCGCTTGCGGCGGAAGTGGCTTCGCGCGGCATTACGGTCAATTGCGTGGCGCCCGGCTTTATCGCCAGCCCTATGACAGATGCGCTGAACGAGAAGCAAAAGGAATCAATTTTGACGACCATTCCTGCAGGTCGATTGGGTGAAGGCGCGGACATTGCGTCAGCTTGCGTCTATCTGGCGAGCCGGGAAGCTGGTTATGTGACGGGCGCCACCCTCCATGTGAATGGTGGAATGGCAATGATTTGAGGGGGTTGCGGATAAGTCCCAACTTTCGCAAGGGGCGGGTCTGAAAGTCTCGCCATTCAGAAACGGATATGTTACTTGAGCGCTTGGATGGTGCCTGAAGAGGATTGACCTATCGCGGGCATTCCACGTTTTTCCCGCCGGGTGTTCACGCCCGGAACGCTTTTAAAAAATCAAGAGGACTGACCTATGAGCGATGTCGCCGAGCGCGTGAAGAAGATCGTGATTGAGCATCTCGGCGTGGACGCCGAGAAGGTTGTCGACAATGCAAACTTCATTGACGACTTGGGCGCGGATTCGCTCGATACGGTCGAGCTCGTCATGGCGTTTGAAGAAGAATTCGGCGTTGAGATTCCAGACGATGCAGCAGAAACGATCGTCACGGTCGGCGATGCTGTGAAGTTCCTCGAAAAGGCTTCGGCCTAATCGACGCTCTGTCTCATCATGCGTGATGAGACTTGAAGTCATGAGGGTCGGCCATGCCGGCCCTTATCCATTTCTCCGGCGCGGCAGAGCTGCCGGCGCGCTGATCAGATTTTGGGACGAAGATGATGAGAAGGGTGGTTGTCACCGGACTTGGCCTCGTTACGCCTCTTGGCAGCGGTGTCGAAACTGTGTGGAAGCGCCTCATCGCAGGTGAGAGCGGCGCTGGCCGCGTCGATTCTTTCGATGTTTCTGATCTCCCCTGTCAGATTGCCTGTCAGGTTCCGCGCGGTGATGGATCTAACGGCACGTTCAATGCCGATGAATTCATGGAGCCGAAAGAGCAGCGCAAGGTTGATGATTTCATCATCTATGCGATTGCAGCCGCCTCGCAAGCCATTCAAGATTCTGGCTGGTCGCCCAAAACTTATGAAGAGCAAATTTCAACCGGCGTGTTGATTGGCTCAGGCATTGGTGGACTGGGTGGCATTTACGAAACATCTGTCCTTTTGAAAGAAAAAGGGCCGCGTCGTATTTCGCCTTTCTTCATTCCGGGCCGTTTGATCAATCTTGCTTCCGGCTATGTGTCGATCATGCACGGGCTGAAAGGCCCGAACCATTCCGTTGTCACCGCTTGTTCCACGGGCGCCCATGCGATTGGTGATGCGGGTCGTCTCATTGCCTTGGGTGATGCCGATGTGATGGTGGCGGGCGGCGCAGAATCCGCTGTCAATCGCATTGGTCTTGCGGGCTTTGCGGCCTGCCGTGCTTTGTCGACGAGCTTTAACGACAATCCGAAAGCCGGTTCGCGCCCCTATGACAAGGATCGCGATGGTTTCGTGATGGGCGAAGGCGCGGGCGTCGTTGTGCTCGAAGAATATGAGCATGCCAAAGCGCGCGGCGCGAAAATTTATGCTGAACTCATCGGCTATGGCCTGTCAGGCGATGCGCATCACATTACAGCACCGGCTGAAGATGGTGATGGCGCTTATCGCTGTATGCAAATGGCGCTGAAGCGCGCGGGCATTTCTGCGCATGATCTTGATTATATCAATGCGCATGGCACATCGACGCCGTTGGGTGATGAAATCGAATTGGGCGCGGTGACGCGTCTTGTCGGAGATGCAGCGAAAAAGCTCACCATGTCCTCGACGAAATCAGCGATTGGTCATTTGTTGGGCGCAGCCGGTTCGGTTGAAGCGATTTTCTCGGTTCTGGCCATGCGTGATGGCATTGCGCCGCCGACGCTCAATCTCGACAATCCATCTGTGACAACAGAGATTGATCTCGTGCCGAAAGTCGCCAAGAAGCGGCAGATTGACACAGTTTTGTCCAATAGCTTTGGCTTTGGTGGCACCAATGCCTCGGTGATTTTGCGCCGCGTCTAAACCATTGACAGGAAAGGGCCGCAGATGTGTGGATCGGCCCATTCCCATGTTTCGCCACAATGCGGAATAGGTTAGTCTCCTCTTCTCAGGGACGAGCCGTATGGAAACAATGACCGAAGACACCAAGACGCAGGATAGCCCCGCGCCGAAATTCGGTTTGTTTTCGCGCAAAGAAATTCGCTCACCCGGCGAAGCTTTGCAGCCTGATGCGCCGCCACCGCCACCCCCGCCGCCCAAACGCAAGCGCCGCGAAGGTCTGCTTTCGCTCTTCAGCGCCTTTTTGTCTTTGCTCTTGGTGGCAGCTTTAGCCGCCGTCATTGGCTTTTCTCTCGCGCAGCAGAAAATTCGTGCACCCGGTCCGCTGGCCTCCGACAAGCTTCTTTATTTTCCCGCGCGCACGGATGTGCCCGATATTCTCGCCAAGCTTGAAAGCGATGGCGTGATTGATGCACCGATCTTGATGAATTTGGCGCTCTGGCTTGAAGGCAATCGCGGCAATGTCAAAGCGGGCGAATATCTTTTCAAGAAAGATGCGTCCTTGCGCGATGTGATGGATATGTTGGTTTCAGGCCGCGTCTATCTTCATGCTTTGACCATTCCAGAAGGTTTGACCAGCGAACAAATTTTGCAGCGTTTGCGCGACAATGATGTTTTAGCTGGCGATCTGCGCGAAGCGCCGAAAGAAGGCATGTTGCTGCCGGAAACCTATCGCGTGCCGCGCGGCATGTCGCGCAGCGATCTCATTCGCAAAATGCAAGATGATCAGCGCAAGCTCGTTGATCAAATTTGGGCCAAGCGCGATCCGTCTATTCCTCTGCGCACGCCGCATGAACTTGTGACGCTTGCTTCCATCGTTGAAAAAGAAACGGGCCGCGCGGATGAGCGGCCACGTGTGGCAAGTGTCTTTATCAATCGTTTGCAAAAGCGCATGAAGCTGCAATCCGATCCGACGATTGTTTATGGCCTTGTGGGCGGCAAGGGCACTTTGGGCCGTGGCATTACGCGTGCAGAAATCACCTCGCCTTCGCCCTACAATACTTATGTGATTGAAGGCCTGCCGCCGGGCCCGATTGCCAATCCGGGACGCGCGGCGCTGGAAGCTGTCGCCAATCCCGCCAAAACATCGGATCTTTATTTCGTTGCCGATGGCACGGGTGGTCATGCTTTTGCAGCGACTTTGGATGAGCATAATCGCAATGTTGCGCGTTGGCGTGAGATTGAAAAAGATCGCTCAGGTGGTGGCAATGATCGTGCACCGGCCATTGTGCCGGGAGATCCGGGCGTGCCCGATCTTTTGCCGAAAAATATGGCCCCGCCGCGTGGTCAACGCGGTGCGTTAGATGAGCCGGGGCCGGGCCATGCACTTGTGGATGCTTTGCCGCGCATGGAAGAATTTGCGCAAAAAGCACGCTTTGGTTTGGCGGGCCCTGTTTCAAACGAGCCGGGGCCAGCGCAAATTTTGGTGGCGCGCATTGCCGAGGCCAAACGATTGGCAGCGCGCAATCCGAAATTTGACTCCATTGCCGAGACAGTCGTTTTCAAAACGCCTGAGCGCAAGCCAAAGATTGAATTGGATGGCGAAGAGGATTTGTCCGCCCTTGGCGACATTGCTGCCTATCCTGTGGATCCGCGTCTGCTGGCCGATCAGCGCGAACGCGCTGCGCGGCTGGGCCTGACTGGCGGGCTTGATCTGGATGCGGGCGCGCCCGCTTTGCCCGGTGCAGCTTTGGCACTCCAGCCTGTGCCTTCAACCAGTGCAACGGCACGCAAGATTTTTGATGCATCAGAAGGGACGGCGCTCGATCCTTTGCGCAAAAAGGGTTGGGACCTTAATTCCGCCAAGCGCGTGCCAGATGGCGTGACGAAAGCCGCGACGCCTTGAACTTGAGGCAGCTCCTCTCGCGCTTTATGGTGCGCGCCACAGAAGGGGCCCGAATCTCATGTCACTGAAAAGCATGACCGGCTTTGCCCGCACAGCGGGACACCAAGACCGCTTTCGCTGGGCTTGGGAAGTGAAGGCGGTCAATGCCAAGGGGCTTGATCTGCGCCTGCGCGTGCCGCCAAACTTTGATCAAGTCGAAACAGAAGCGCGCGCGCGTCTTTCCAAGCGCCTGTCGCGCGGCACATGCTATGCCACGCTCACTTTGACGCGCGAAGCAGCCCCCGCGCAGGTGCGGATCAATCGCGATCTCTTGCAATCTTTGATCGACACGCTTGCGACCATTCCAGCAGATGGCAATCTCAAACCCGCATCGATGGATGGACTGTTGTCTGTACGCGGTGTGGTGGAGGTGAGTGAAGCGGCCGATGATGAGGCAGCTCTGGCCGCACTCGCCGCCGACATGCTCAAGGGGCTCGATGCAGCCCTCGATGACTTGATTGCTGCGCGTTTGGCGGAAGGCGCGGCTTTGCAAAAAGTACTCATGGAGCGCGTTGAAAAAATTGCGGCGCTGACAGCATCTGCTGAAGCAGCGCCGGGGCGCAAGCCCGAGGCGGTACGCGCGCGTTTGCAACAATCCATCGAGGCTTTGACGGGTGCAAGCCCAGCGCTTGATCCGGCACGTCTCCATCAAGAGGCTGTGCTGCTCGCGGCCAAAGCGGATGTGCGCGAAGAATTGGACCGATTGAAGGCACATGTGGGTGCTGCACGTGAGCTGCTTGCCTCCAACCAGCCGGTGGGGCGTCGCCTTGATTTTCTGGCGCAAGAATTTTCGCGCGAAGCCAATACGCTCTGCGCCAAATCCAATGATCCGGCGCTGAGCGCAATCGGCATGGATTTGCGTGTTGAGATTGAGCAATTGCGCGAGCAAGTTCAAAATATCGAGTGACGAAAATGAGCGATCCGATCAAGCGCCGTGGTCTTATGTTGATTTTGTCTTCGCCTTCGGGTGCGGGCAAGACCACGCTGACGCGCGATTTGTTGCAAGACAAATCATTGGATTTGACGCTGTCCATTTCCGTCACCACGCGCCAGCGCCGCACCAGCGAAGTTGATGGCATTCATTATTATTTCAAAACCAAGGCTGAATTTGATCGTTTGCGGGCGCAAGATGATCTGCTCGAATATGCCGAGGTTCATGGCAATTATTATGGCACGCCGCGCTCACCTGTTGAGGCTGTTCTCAATCAAGGGCGCGATATGCTTTTTGATATTGATTATCAGGGCACGCAGCAGGTGCAAAAACGCGCACCCCATGATGTCGTGACGATTTTCATTCTGCCGCCATCGATGAAAGAATTGCGCGCGCGTCTTGAGCGCCGTGCGGAAGATGAAGCGGATGTGATTGCCAAGCGCCTTTATAATGCGCGCAATGAAATCACGCGCTGGCCGATCTATGATTATGTCATCGTCAATGAAGACATCCAAACCGCTTTGGCGCAAGTGAAGGCCATATTGATTGCAGAACGCTTGAAGCGTGCGCGCTCTGCACAAGCGATCAATGCTTTTGTCGGGCAATTGTTGGAAGAATAAGGCCGGCTAGGCCGTTATTTCTTCGGCGATTTGAGCAAGGCGCACAAAGCCCGCGACATCAATCTCTTCGGCGCGTTTGGTTTCAGTGATGCCAGCCGCGTGCAGCAGCGCGAGCGCATCTAAAGCCCTGCCATTTACCGCCAAGCCTTTCAGCGATTGACGCAACATTTTGCGCCTCTGGTTGAAGGCCGATGCTGTGATGGCCGACAAGATTTTTCCATTGCAGGGCAGTGGCTCTGCGCGCGGCGTCAGTTCAACAATGGAGGAGGTGACTTTGGGTGGCGGGTTGAAAGCAGAAGGTGGCACATCGAAGAGAATGCGCGCTTTTGTCCGCCAGCCTGCGAGCACGCCAAGCCGCCCGTAATCAACGCGCTGTTCGGGCGTTGCGACAATGCGCTCAGCCACTTCGCGCTGAAACATGAGCACCATGCGCTCAAACCACGGCGGCCAAGGATCGCTTTCAAGCCAGCCCACAAGGAGTGCGGTTCCGATATTGTAGGGAAGATTAGCGCAAATGCGCACCGGCCCTTGCAGATCAGCAACCAATGCGCGCCAATCGGTTGCGAGCGCGTCGCCTGCGATAATTTTCAATCGTCCGCGATAGGCGCTTTCAATTTCAGACAGCGCTGCGAGGCAGCGTTCATCGCGCTCAATGGCAATGACTTGCTGCGCGCCTTCCATGAGAAGCGCGCGTGTCAGTCCGCCGGGGCCGGGGCCCACTTCAACAATGGTGACGCCTTCAAGTGGTCCGCAAGCGCGCGCAATGCGACCTGTCAGATTGAGATCGAAGAGAAAATTTTGACCAAGTGATTTTTTAGCAGCGAGATCGTATTTTTGCACGACCTCACGCAGCGGTGGCAATCCATCGCCGCTCATGCGCGCGACACCAAAAGACTGGCGAGATCAAGCGCTGCTATTAAGCTTGTTTCTTGCGCCACACCTTTGCCAGCAATGTCAAAAGCTGTGCCATGATCAGGCGAGGTGCGAATGTAGGGCAGGCCCAAGGTCAGATTGACCGCGCTGTCGAAGGCAAGCGTCTTGATCGGGATGAGGGCTTGATCGTGATACATGCAAAGGGCTGCATCATAGTGTGCGCGCGCTGCCGCATGAAACATTGTGTCGGGCGGCAGGGGCCCGCGCGCATCAATGCCTTCCGCTTGCAATTGCGCAATGGCGGGGGCGATCATATCCAAATCTTCGCGGCCCATTGTGCCAGCTTCGCCTGCATGGGGATTGAGGCCAGCAATGGCGAGGCGCGGTTTTTCAATGGCAAATTTGCGTTGCATGTCGGCATGGACAATGCGCGCTGTCTTCACAATCAAATCGGGAGTGAGCGTGTGAATAGCTTTTTGCAATGAGACATGAATGGTGACGGGCACAACAGCCAATTGCTCTGACCAGAGCATCATCACCGGCAGGACAGGCGCGCCCCAAAGTGCTTCGCCCAATTCGCCCAAATATTCTGTGTGCCCTGGATGGGGAAAGCCTGCCTGATAGAGGACTTCTTTCGCAAT
>CAWUNF010000046.1:0-9126 GCA_963923195.1 uncultured Hyphomicrobiales bacterium
GGAATAAAAGCTAAGACGGTATATTCTTGGCGGCCTTCTGCGCGCCAATGAATAGTCAGAGCCGGCTCGTCGAATTGGCCAGCGAGCGAACGATAGAAATCTGTATATTCCTCTGGCTTGATCTCACTCTTTGCGCGCGTCCAAAGAGCTGAGCCTTCTGCGACACGTTGAGGCTCTTCGCCATCTTTTTCGATGACATCGACGGGAATGGCGATGGCGCTGGAATGTTCGCGCACAATGCGCGCCAAGCGACCGGGTTTGGCATAGTCGCGACCTTCTTCATTGAGATGCAAGGTGACGCGCGTGCCATGTGCGGGCGCTTTATCCAGCGAAAGCGGGCTTGTGATATAAGTGCCCTTGCCCTCGGATTCCCAGATGTAAGCGTCTTGCGATCCTGCTTTGCGTGTTTCAACCGTGACTTTGTCGGCCACCATAAAGGCCGAATAAAAACCAATGCCAAATTGGCCGATCAGTTCGGCACCTTTGGCCTTGTCCTCACCTTCGGCTTGCGACAATTTTTCAAGAAAGGCGCGCGTGCCGGAGCTGGCGATTGTGCCGAGGGCGGAGACCAAATCGTCATGGCTCATGCCAATGCCATTATCGGCAATGGTGATTTGGTGATTGGCTTCATCAACCGTGATTTTAATTGCAAAGCCGCCTTCGCCACTGATCAGGCCGGGCTGCGTGAGGGATTCATAGCGCAGCTTTTCGCAGGCATCGGCGGCATTGGAGACGAGTTCGCGAATGAAAATATCGCGGTCGGAATAGATGGAATGCACCATGAGGTGCAGGAGGCGGGCGACATCAGCCTGAAAAGCGTGGGGCGTGCCCGTGGAGGCGCCGGAAGTGTCAGTCATGGTCTCTTCTTGGCTCTTGATCCATGAGGGAAAAGGTTTGCTCCGCTCATATTGCGGTGGAAGGGGTGAGTTTCAAGACGCAGTGCCCCGCTCATTCCGGGGCTTGTGTGCGGCGCGTGAAAGCAGGATCATTCCGATTCGGAGGGGCTATGGACAATCAGAAGCATCCAGCGCCAGATCGGCCTGAGACGGGAAGCTCGCATTTGCGGCTCGTGTCGCCGCAGCCGCAATCGCCGTCTCCCACACCTGCTGCACCACCCGTTGTCTCTTTTGATCGCCATGAGCTGAGCACGATTCTCAATCTCTATGGTCGCAAAGTTGCCGCTGGTGAATGGCGCGATTATGCGATTGATTTTGACAAGAACCGCGCCGTCTTTTCAATTTTTCGTCGCACATCAGAAGTGCCGCTGTACCGCATAGAGAAAGATCCGCGTCTGGCACGCAAGCAAGGTGCTTATGCGGTTGTTGCTGCGGGCGGCTTGGTGATGAAACGCGGTTCTGATTTAGCGCGTGTCATTGCCGTTTTAGAAAAAAGCGTGCGGCTCGTTGGTGTTTAAAAAGTCGAAGGGTTAAAAAGCAAAAAGGCCCCGCATTTGCGGGGCCTTTCGCGTTTCTCATTGTTCTGTTCTTAGTCTTCGCGCTGGCCAAGCAGCGAGAGGATGAACTGGAACATATTGATGAAGTTCAGGTACAGAGTCAGCGCACCCATGATCGACGCCTTGCCAGCCATTTCTGTGCCAGCAACGAGGTCATATTCTTCCTTGAGGCGCTGCGTGTCCCAAGCGGTGAGACCTGCGAAGATCACAACGCCGAGCAGCGAGATCACGAAGGACATCACGCCCGAACCCACGAAGATGTTGATCAGGCTCGCGATCATGAGACCAAAGAGGCCCATGACGAGGAATGAGCCTATGCCCGAGAGGCTACGCTTGGTGGTGTAGCCATAGAGGCTCAGTGCTGCGAAAGCGGCGGTCGTGGCAAACAAAGCCTGCACGATACTGCCGACTTTAAAGACGAAGCCAATCGAGCCCATCGACAGACCCATCGTCGCCGCAAAGGCGAGGAAGGTGCCGAGCAGGGATGTGTAGCTCATCCGCTCAAAGCGGAAGGACAGGAAGAAGACGAAGGCGAGCGGGGCCAGCATGACCACCCATTTCAGGGGGGAGACATAGAGCGCCTGCACGACCGGGCTCGTCTTGCCCATCATGAAGATCGACATGGCTACAAGCGCCGTGACGCCGAGAGCCAAGGTCATCAAATTATAAATGCCGAGCATATAGGAGCGCAGGCCCTGGTCGTACTCGACAGTGCCGGCCCGGGCTACGCCAGTGCCCCAAGGCATTGAAGCGTTGCGGTCGAAGTCGGACATGGTTTTCCCTCACGTTTAGCGCAGACGCTCCCGCCGGATCCCGGTCAGGCCTCTGCCTAGGAGATAATATGGATTGGGTCTTTGCGTCCTACAAGACGGTTGCAAGGCCAAGCTGGTCAAATCAGCGCCTATCAGCCCGTCATAAAGGCTGCGGCTCGATCACAAATCAGAGAGAACGCAGGTGGGAAGCTGGTTTTTGCCCTAAAACTCGCCATGTCCCGATCAATCCAAGCCCCACCGTCACGATCAAGGCAAGACCGACGGCGCTAAGAGCGGGCCCCCAGAGCCAGCTAAAGGTTTCGAGCTTCATCACCCGGATGAGGACAAACCAAGCGGCCAAGCCGCCTGCCACCAAGCCAAATAGGGCGGTGGCAAGGCCAAGCAGCGCATATTCGATCACAAAGGCTTTGAGGAGGCGCAGGCGCGTTGCCCCGAGCGTTTTGAGGACAACGGCATCATAAATGCGTCCACGTTGACCCGCCGCGAGCGCGCCGGCGAGAACAAGAATGGAGGAGATGAGTGCGATGCCAGAAGCGCCACGAATGGCAAAGGCGAGCTGATCCATCGCGCCGGAAATGGCATCCAATGCATCTTTCACACGCAAAGAGGTGATGGTTGGGAAGCGATTGGCGATATCTTTCAAAATTAAAAGTTCACGTTCGCTCGCAGAACCATTGGGGAAAGCCGCGGTTGCGAGAAAAGAATGTGGCGCACCGGCAAAAGTGTTGGGCGAAAAGACAAAGACGAAATTAATGCCGAGCGAGCGCCAATTCACGGCTCGCAAATTGGCAATGCGGGCTGTGAGATTGCGTCCCGCCACATTGATCGTTACCTGATCGCCCGGTTTCAAGCCAAGACCGCGCGCGACCTCTGCTTCCATCGAGACAAGTGGTGGACCTTTATAATCTTGCGGCCACCATTCACCGTCCAAAAGCGTTGAGCCATCTGGCAGATTTTCAGAATAAGTGATGCCGCGATCACCTTCCAAAACCCAAGCTGCATTTTCTGAGGCTTTCACCTCTGAAGCCAATGTACCGTTTAAACGCACCACGCGTCCGCGCATCATCGGCACGCGTTCAATTTTTGCGTCTGGCGCTGCGTCTTGCAAAAAGGATTCAAACTCATTCACTTGTGAGTTTTGAATATCCATAAAGAAGAAGCTTGGTGTACGCCCCGGCAGGCCGCGATTTAATTGTTCACGAATATTGCCGTCAATAAGTGACAAAGCGACAAGAAGTGTCAGGCCAAGGCCAAGTGAAAGCACGACCGAAGAGGTCAAAGCGCCGGGACGATGAATATTGCCAAGGGCAAGACGCCATTCTGTTGATTTGGGTCGTGGTGCACGACGCGCCAAAGCCGTAATGCCTGATGCAACGGCGCGCAGAATCATGAAAGCAACCAGCGTCGCACCACCATAAATAGCAGCCAGCTTTTGATCTGTTGCCAGAAAAGCCACCGTGCCAATGAGAAGTGCGGCGGCAAGAGCGGTGAATATGAGATAGCGACGGCGCGGACGACGTTGATCACCATCGACCTGATCGCGAAACAGGCCAGAGACGGGCACATCATGCGCGCGGCCAATGGGAAGAAGTGAAAAAGCGAGCGCTGTTAAGAGACCATAGAGGAGGCCCGCTAAAATTTGCTCTGGGTAAATATCAGGTGTGAAGGGGAAAGGAATCACGGAGCCTAAAGTGCCAGCAAGAATGAAGGGCAGAGACAGGCCGATGGCAAGACCCATTATAATACCGATGAGCGCCACCATAATCACTTGCACAAGGGCAAGTTGAAACACATAGGCGCCCGTAGCACCTAATGATTTGAGTGTGGCGAGATCAGGCTTTTTGCGTTCAATAAAGGCATGGACCGCACTGGCTACACCGACACCACCGACGATTAAAGCGGTGAGACCAACCAAGGTGAGGAATTGGGTGAAACGGTCGAGATTTTTCTCAAATTGAGGCGAGACATTGGAACGTCCGCGAATTTGCCAGCCTGCTTCCGGAAATGCTTTCTCAGCAGCGGAAACGAATTGATCAACTGCGATATCATCCACAGGCACGTCCGGACGCGGACCATTCATCAAAACGCGATTGCTCCAGCGCACCAAAGAGCCTGGTTGTACAAGCCCGCTTGCCTGTAAAGCGTCTTGCGAGAGAATGACGCGCGGACCAAAACCAACGCCGCCTGCGAGTTTGTCAGGCTCAGAGCGCAAGAGAGCACGTAATACAAAGGCCTGTTCGCCAATGAAAAGTCGATCACCGACTTTTAAATCAAGCGTTGCAGCAAGAGCCGGATCTGCAATCACACCGAAAGCGTCGCCGTCTTTGGCGAGCGCTTGATCTTGCGAAAGCGCTGGTTCCATCACCAATTGCCCGAGTGATGGATAGGTTTTGTCGATGGCTTTGGCTTCAACAAGTGAAGAGCGACCATCTGCGCGTCGTGCCATAGCGCGCAAATTGCCAGTCGTTGAAATGCGGCCATAGCGCTGCAAAAAAGCGCGCTCTTCGTCACTCAATTGACGATGGATGAGAGAGAAAGAAACATCACCGCCAAGAATTGTACGGCTTTCGCGCGCCAATCCGTCAGATAGGCCATCGGATACAGAACCGACGCCCGTGATGGCTGCCACACCTAATGCAATACAGGCGAGAAAAATGCGAAAGCCTTTTAAGCCACCGCGCAGATCACGCCACGCCAAACGCAGCATAAGCGGCATGGCAGGCGAAGATGCTTTTGATGTCATTGCGCGGGCTCCAGCGCACGCGATGTATCAATCACGCCGGAGCGCAGACGCACCTGACGATCACATAAAGCGGCCAATCCCGGATCATGCGTGACAAGCACGAGTGTGGCTCCGCGTTCGCGCTTCAATCGGAACATGAGGTCGATAATGCTTTGGCCCGTATTCTCATCAAGATTGCCGGTCGGCTCATCAGCCACCAGGATCGCCGGGTCAGTTGCAACAGCACGCGCGAGCGCGACGCGTTGTTGTTCGCCACCGGAGAGCTGGGCGGGATAATGATCAAGCCGATCTCCAAGCCCGACCAATTTTAATTCCTCACGCGCACGCCCAAAGGGATCAGCCGCACCGGCCAATTCGAGGGGCACGGCGACATTTTCGAGTGCAGTCATGGTTGGGATCAGATGGAAGGATTGGAAGACAATGCCAATGCGCGCACCGCGAAAACGGGCGAGGCCATCTTCATCCAAGGGCCCCAAATCTTCGCCATCAATATGAACAGAGCCCGAATCAGGTCGCTCCAAACCTGCCATTGTCATCAGCAAGGTTGATTTGCCTGAGCCGGACGGGCCAATCAGGCCAACAGCCTCACCTTTGGCAATATCGAGTGAAATTCCCTTGAGGATGTGGACACGGGCGGCGCCGCGCCCCAGACTGAGATGGACATCCTTCAAAGCAATCGCGGGTACTGACATTCCAATGAACCTTTTTTGCGCGCCTTCCCCCCTATATGGGGGTTCCCGGGCGATAAGTCAGTTCCTTCAGATCACAAAGCGGTTGCGGCTTCTTTTCGCAGCTTTGGTTTTTTGTGTCGCGATGGCTCCCGCGCGGGCTGCTGGCCCGATCCAAATGGTCGTTTTGGGCGATAGTCTCTCGGCGGGCTATTTGCTGCCCCAAGATGCGGCCTTTCCAGCCGTGTTGGAGCGGGCGCTGCGGGCACAAGGCATGGCTATTGAAATCGCCAATGCGGGCGTCTCGGGCGATACGTCACGCGGTGGCTTAGAGCGTCTCGATTGGGCCGTGCCCGAGGGCACGCAGGCCGTTCTCCTCGAGCTTGGCGCCAATGACATGTTGCGCGGCATTGATCCGGCGCAGACTCGAAATGCTTTGGATCAAATCATCACGCGTCTCAAAGCGCGTGGCGTGCGTGTCTTACTGGCTGGCATGTTGGCGTCTCCTTCTCTTGGCAAAGATTATGGAGATCGTTTCAACGCCATTTATCCTGAACTTGCTAAAAAGCATGAGATTCCCCTCTACCCCTTTTTTCTCACTGGTGTGGCGGGGGATCGCAATTTGAATTTGGATGATGGAATGCACCCCAATCGCAAAGGGGTGGAGATGATGGTTCAATCCATTCTGCCTACAGTGACGTCATTTCTATCTGGATTGTAATTCATGCCGCGCCTTTTCACCGGCTTTGAAATTCCTGAAAACTTGGGCTTCGAACTTTCTTTGAAGCGCGGTGGTCTGGCGGGTGCGCGGTGGATTGAGCCTTCCGATTATCACATCACTTTGCGATTCATTGGCGATATTGATCATTCTTTAGCGCGCGATATTGATAGCTTATTGTCTGGCTTGCATGCTCCTCCGCTTGAAATCACGCTCGATGGCTTGATGAGTTTTGGGGGTGATAAGCCCCGTATTTTGGCCGCGCGTGTGAAGCCAAATGAAGCTTTGTTGGATTTGCAATCTCATCAAGAGCGATTGATGCGCCGCTTGGGGCTTGCACCAGAGCTGCGCAAATTTACACCCCATGTCACTTTGGCGCGTTTGCGCGGCACAAGCGCATCTGAGCTTGCACGCTTTATGGAATTGAGCGGTCTGTTTATCGCGCGCAGTTTTATGGCGCGGCAATTTGCGCTTTATTCGTCAAAAGATTCTGTTGGTGGCGGACCTTATGTGGTGGAAGCCACTTATCCGCTTTTTTGATCTGACAACCAGCCGCGCGCGCGACGTGAGAAATCTGTGTCACGCGCGGCAATCAGCCAAAAAATAGTGCCGGCAAAAGCACCTGTCAGAAATAGAATGATGGTGAGATGCGCTTCAGCCGATGAGGGTTGAAAGGCGCGCTCGCCCATGCGACTGCTGCGCAAAATCCACGGAATGGCTGCAGCCAAGGCCCCCGTCGCACCGGCATAAAAAGCAAATGTGCGCACCCGTGCACCCGCACCCAAAAGAGCGGTAACGGTCACGGGCAAAATGCAAACGAGCACGCCAATCGTCCACAAAAGATGGAACAGCGTGGCGACTGTGTCTTCGGGATTATCTTCGGAAAAAAGATCCCAAAGAATATCGAGCCAATGGTCGGCCGGGACTTGGCTTGCAACCTGCTGCACCAAAGGATCGAAAATCACAGCAAGGGGCAGAAACACAAGCGCGGCAGCGCTGGCGCAGGCAAGACCGATTATGGTGAGAACGAGGCGCGAAAACATGACCCATAGTTTATGGGCTGTTTGCGAGGCGGCAAGAGCCGCACGATCACGGTTCGAGGACTGAATCCCAATAAAGGTAGTCGATCCAGCTTTCGTGAAGATAATTTGGCGGGAACAGCCGTCCGTTTTGGTGCAGATCGTTCACGGATGGTTGATAGGGCCGATGCGCAGGCCACATATGCACTTCATCGGGAAGCCGATCGCCTTTGCGCAAATTGCAGGGGGAGCAGGCCGCAACCACATTCTCCCAAGTCGTCATCCCACCTTTTGAGCGGGGAATCACATGATCGAATGTCAGATCTTCATGTGAGGAACAATATTGGCAGGTGAAGCGGTCACGCAGGAAAACATTGAAACGTGTGAAGGCAGGTTGGCGGGATGGCTTCACATAGGTTTTCAGTGAGACGACCGAAGGCAGGCGCATTTCGAAGTTCGGACTTCGGACCGTCTTGTCGTAATGCGAGACAATATTCACGCGGTCGAGGAAAACGGCTTTGATTGTATCCTGCCAAGACCAGAGCGAGAGCGGGTAATAGCTCAGCGGCCGAAAATCCGCATTGAGCACCAAGGCCGGACATGCCTCCGGCGAGACATTCGGTTGGAAGTGAACCGTCAAACCGGACACCCCTTGCGCGCTGTGGTCGGCGACGTGCCGAACCAAATCATCCACGTTGGGTAAAGTCTATTATCGGAATGACAGGCTTGTGAAGGTTGAAAAACACTTTCGGCGCGCGAGGCGAAGCGTCGCAGGCCATTTTTCCACGCCGATCAACGCGTTGGGACAGGTGTCCCGCTGCGATAGTCGTAGAAACCACGCTGCGATTTGCGGCCAAGCCAGCCTGCCTCGACATATTTTACGAGCAGGGGGCAGGGGCGATATTTCGAATCAGCCAAGCCTTCATGCAGCACTTGCATGACGGAGAGGCAGGTATCGAGGCCGATGAAATCGGCCAGTTGCAGTGGGCCCATTGGGTGATTCGCGCCAAGGCGCATGGCTGTGTCGATGGCTTCCACCGAGCCCACGCCTTCATAAAGCGTGTAAATGGCCTCATTGATCATCGGCAGCAGAATGCGATTGACGATGAAGGCCGGGAAATCTTCCGAAACGGTCGAAGTCTTGCCAAGCTTGGCGATAAAGCGGCGGGAGGATTCAAATGTTGCATCTTCCGTCGCAATGCCGCGGATCAGCTCAACGAGCTGCATACGCGGGACCGGGTTCATGAAGTGAATACCGATGAAGCGCTCGGGGCGGTCTGTCACCGAGGCCAGACGCGTGATGGAAATTGACGATGTATTGGAAGCCAGCATGGCTTCTGGCTTCAGAACTGGGCAGAGGCGCGTGAAAATCTTGCGCTTCACCTCTTCATTCTCAGAAGCCGCTTCAATAACGAGGTCGCAATCGGCAAAAGCTTCGAATTCGGCTGCCGGCTTGATCAGCTCCATTGCCTTTTGACGGTCGGACTCGCTGAGCTGTTCTTTGGCCTGCAGGCGCTGCATATTGCCATTGATGGTCGCAAGCCCGGCATTGATCCGGTCAGCCGAGACATCATTGATCAGGACGTCCATGCCTGCCTGCGCACAGACTTGAGCAATACCACTGCCCATTTGGCCTGCGCCGATCACGCCGATTTTGCGAATTTCGAAGCTCATCTTGGCTCGTCCCCGGATTTTACGCGCACATCATAGGCGAAGCAGGCTCCGCGTCCAGACCAAGACTTATGACTTAGC
>CAWUNF010000047.1:0-9001 GCA_963923195.1 uncultured Hyphomicrobiales bacterium
AGCGAAGCTGCCACATTAAACGATATGCCCGTCGTGACCGAGCGCGCCGCGCGCCAGATCCTTGCCATTTTGAAAAAAGAAACGGCAGAGTCCATGCTGCGCGTCTCAGTGAAGGGCGGCGGCTGCTCAGGCTTTCAATATTCTTTCGACATTGTGCAAGACCGTGCGGATGATGATCTCGCGCTCGAAAAAGATGGCGCAATGGTTTTGATTGATCCCGTCTCGCTCGATTTCCTCAAAGGCGCACGTATCGACTTTGTCGATGATCTGATCGGCCAATCTTTTAAGATCGACAATCCCAATGCCACTGCCTCTTGCGGTTGCGGCACAAGCTTCTCGGTCTAGGCGCGCGGCATGGACGCGCTTTTCATCGGCCAGACCTATATTGATGTCACGCTGATTGCCGATTCCATTCCACAAGGCGATGAAAAGGCAGTGGCGAAAGACTACGCCGTCTCCTTTGGCGGCAATGCCGTCACCGCTGGATTTGCCTGTGCCAAACTTGGCTTTCAAACACAGCTTCTAACATCTCTCGCCGATGATTGGCTCGGCCATATGTTTCTCGATATGGCCAAAACATATGCGATCCAAGTCGAACCGCGCCGCGTCAAACGTTCCTCTCTTTCTTTCATCATGCCACGCGAGGGCAAACGCGCCATTTTGCGCGCACGTGATGATGATTATCTGACGGGCGTGCCGCAGATTGATCTCTCAGGCCTTCGCGCGCTGCATCTCGATGGGCACCAATCCGATGCTGCGATCCACTATGCCAAGGCTTGCCGCGAAAGAGGTATTCTCACCTCGCTTGATGGCGGGGGCCTGCGTTCCAATACGCATGAGCTTTTAGGCTTTATTGACGCCGCCTTTGTCGCCGAGCGCCTCTGCGAGCAGATGAATCTCTCAGCCGAAGCCATGCTCGACTATTTGAAATCCCGCGGCTGCAAGGTCGGCGGCGTGACGCAGGGCGAGCACGGCTGCCTCTGGTATGATGAAGAGGGCACGGTCTCCCGCCTGCCCGCCCTGCCCGTGCCGGCTGAAAAAATTATCGACACGTCGGGGGCGGGTGATGTTTTCCACGGGGCCTATCTGGCCGCCTATCTCGGCCAGCCCAAAGGGCGCTGGATTGACCATCTGACCTTTGCCCGGGCGGCCTCGGCTTGGAAAATCCAGCACCTTGGCAATGAGGCGGGCCTGCCCTCTCAGGCCCATGTGGCGCAGATGATGGCCCTCTACGGGCCAAAATGACCCTGCTCAAAGCTTGACGTGCCCCCCTTGCATGGGGATTGTGCGCCCACATAGGCGGGCATGGGCCCAAACAGTCGGAATCATGAGCGAATTCTTCCCCCTGAAGGCCAAGAAAATCCTCGTCGCGGGCCACCGCGGCATGGTGGGTGCAGCGCTTGTGCGCCGCCTCGCCTCAGAAGGCTGCACGATCCAGACGCTTGGCCGCGACAAAGCAGACCTCACCCGCCAAGCTGAGACGGAAGCAGCGCTCGCCGAATTGAAACCCGATGCCATTATCATGGCGGCCGCCAAGGTCGGCGGCATCCTCGCCAATGACACTTATCCGGCGACCTTTCTTTACGAAAACCTCGCCATAGAAACCAACCTGATTGAAGGCGCGCGCCGCGCCGGCGTGACACGCTTTGTCATGCTCGGATCAAGCTGCATCTATCCCAAACTTGCAGCCCAACCCATTCCAGAATCCGCTTTGCTCACGGGCCCTCTTGAGCCCACCAATGAATGGTATGCGATTGCCAAAATCGCGGGCCTTAAAATGGCGCAGGCCTATCGTCGCCAATACGGCCTGTCTTATATTTCCGCCATGCCAACCAATCTCTATGGTCCGGGCGATAATTTTGACCTCGCCTCCAGCCATGTGATGCCCGCCCTCATTCGCAAAGCGCATGAAGCGAAAATCTCAGGCGCCAAAGAAATCACCATGTGGGGCACGGGAACTCCTTTGCGCGAATTCTTGCATGTGGATGATTGCGCCGATGGCATTGTCCATCTCCTCAAAACTTATGATGGCGATGAACATGTTAATCTTGGCTCCGGCACTGATCTGTCGATTGGCGAATTGATGCAGATGATCTGCGACATTGTTGGCTTCACCGGCACTATTCGCAAAGATCTCTCAAAACCAGATGGCACGCCGCGCAAATTGATGAGCGGCGACAAAATCAAATCCCTCGGATGGCAACCCAAAATCACACTACGTGATGGCATTGCCTCTACTTATGCTTGGTTCTTAGAAAATGTAGCGAAGCCATAAGGCGCGCTGAAAGAGGACGATACATGTCGAAGAAAGTTGCACTCATCACCGGCGTGACGGGCCAAGACGGCGCCTATCTCTCGGAACTTCTTTTGTCGAAGGGCTATATTGTCCACGGCATTAAGCGCCGCTCGTCCTCGTTCAACACGGGCCGCATCGAACATCTCTATCAAGATCCCCATGAGCGCGATCAGCACTTCGTTCTGCATTATGGCGATATGACGGATTCGACCAATCTCATCCGCATCGTGCAGGAAACGCAGCCCGATGAAATCTACAATCTCGCCGCGCAATCGCATGTGCAGGTGAGTTTTGAAACGGCTGAATATACGGCCAATGCTGATGGCATTGGACCGCTTCGCCTGCTTGAGGCCATTCGTCTTTTGAAACTCGTTGAGAAGACGCGCTTCTATCAGGCTTCAACCTCTGAACTTTATGGCCTCGTGCAAGAAGTGCCGCAGAGCGAAAAGACGCCCTTCTATCCGCGCTCACCCTATGCGGCTGCCAAACTCTATGCCTATTGGATCACGGTCAATTATCGTGAAGCCTATGGGATGCATGCCTCTAACGGCATTCTCTTCAATCATGAAAGCCCGATCCGCGGCGAAACTTTCGTGACACGCAAAATCACACGCGCTGTTGCCGCAATATCGAAAGGCCGCCAAGACAAGCTCTATCTCGGCAATCTCGATGCCAAGCGCGATTGGGGCCATGCCAAGGATTATGTCGAAGGCATGTGGCTCATGATGCAGCAGGACAAGCCGTCTGATTATGTTCTGGCGACAGGTGAAACACGCACCGTGCGCGAATTTGTCGATGCGGCCTTTGCCCATGTTGGCGTCACCCTTGAATGGAAGGGCAAAGGCGTCGATGAAAAGGGTCTCTGCACGAAATCAGGCAAAGTGCTGGTTGAAATTGATCCGCGCTATTTCCGCCCCACTGAAGTTGATCTCTTGATCGGCAATCCGGAAAAAGCCAAGCGCGAATTGGGCTGGACGGCCAAGACGAGCTTTGCTGATCTCGTGCGCGACATGGTGCGCGAAGATGTGGCGGCATTGGAAAAATAATGGCTGAAACCGCGCCGATCCGAATTAAATTTATCGGACGCGCGGCTTCTGAGCGCGTGCCAGAAGTGTGGTTGCGGCAATTGCCCGGCGGCAATCCCAATTATCGCGGCTGCACTTTTCTCTTCGATCTCGACGAGCCTCATTATGATTGGCTCATTGTCTATGATGATCTCCCCCCGCAGCCGGGCGAGCGTTTCTCTTCGCGCCGCCTAGAACTCGCCTGCCCGCGCGCGCATAGCATGTTGATCACGATGGAGCCCTCTTCCATCAAACTTTATGGCTCAGCCTTTCTGAAACAATTTGGCTATATTTTATCAAGCCAAGAGCCAGAAGTGGTGCGTCACCCCGGCCATATTTTCAAACAAGCGGGCCTGCGTTGGTATTATGGCTTGGGCCGCACCAAGCTCCTCACCTATGATGAGATGGCGAACAATCCGCCGCTCGAGAAGACCAAAAATATTTCGACCATTTGCTCCGACAAACGCCAGCGCCATACGCTGCATAATCTGCGCTCAGACTTTACCGATGCCCTTGTCCAACGCATTCCTGAGATCGAAGTTTTTGGTCATGGTGTGCGCGATATGGACGACAAGGCTGAAGCCTTGCGCGATTTTCGCTATCACATTGCCATTGAAAATCACCAGAGTCCGCATCATTGGACAGAAAAACTCTCCGATTGTTTTCTCGCCTGCTGCCTGCCTTTCTATTTCGGCGCACCCAATGCGGGAGATTACTTTCCGAAAGATAGTTTCATTCCCATTGATATTCGCGATGTCGAAGGCGCGGCCCAAATCATCCGCAACGCCATTGCCAATCATGAATGGGAAAAGCGCAAAGACGCCATTTTAGAAGCGCGCCGCTTGGCAATGGAAGATTATTCACTCTTTGCACAAATCGCGCGCGAAGTGACACGCCTTCATGCTCTGCCCCATCCTGCTGAGCGTGGCACCATTCTCTCTCGTCGCGCTGCACGAAAGGCCCATCCGCTGGCGACCCTGCCGGATATAGCCCATATGGCTTTGCGTAAGACGGCTGCTTATTTTAGGCCGACACGATGAACCGCATTCTTGTCATCAAACTTGGCGCCTTCGGCGACATTATCCAAAGCGATGGCGCTTTGCGCGACATTCGCGCCCATCATGCCAAGGATGAAATTGTCGTTCTCACCACACCGCCCTATGCGCGCATTTTCAATCGCTGCCCGCATATTGATCGCGTCATTGTGGAAGAGCGTTTTCCGCGTTGGCGCATCGACAAATTGCTCGCCATGCGCAAACGTCTGCAGAACGAAAATTTTGCGCTTGTCTATGATTTGCAAAATTCAGATCGCACGGCCTTTTATTTCAAATGGCTTTTGCCAAATGTCATTTGGTCGGGCACGGCACCGGGCTGTGCCCTGCCCCATCGCGCACAAAATCCCAAAATGATCCGCACGCTTGATCGGCTTGCCGGACAATTGACCGATGCGGGCGTGCCCATCCAACATACGCTCACACCCGATCTGCGCTGGATGGCGGAAGATGTCTCCTCCATCATGGCCGACGGCGGTGTGACAGAGCCTTTCATCATGCTTATTCCCGGAACCTCCGCGCGCTTTTTGCAGCGTCGCTGGGGCCATTATGAAGCGCTCGCGCGCGCGCTCATGGATGATGGTTGGACTGTCGTCACCGCACCTGGCCCCGATGGCACAGATCCAGAATTGCCCGGCATCACATTGCGTGGCCCCAAAGGCTTTCTCAATTGGTTTGAATTGGCAGGCCTGATGAGCCGCGCGCGTTTTGTCATTGGCAATGATACCGGGCCAACACATCTGGCCTCGCATCTGGGATGCCAAGGCCTCGCCCTTTACGGATCACATATGCCAGCCGAGCGCACAGGCGTGATCCGCGAGAATTTTTCAGCCATTCAAGTCAATGATTTGAAAGATCTGACGCTAGAACATGTGCTGGCAGAGGTCCGCCAGCGACTGGCTCAATAAGCGGCGTAAGATTTTTCTTCCATAATCGCGCTGCCCAAAAGCTCATTGATCTGGCGTTTCACGGCTGCTCGCTCATCATTGGTGAAATAGACCGCGCGCGCGAGTTCGATGAATTTGGGGCCGAAATCCTTGGCGCGTTCGCAATCGCGAATATCGTCTTCAATCACCCAGAGTTTCAGATTGATCTCTTTGAGCTTGGCGCGCAAAGCATCAAGCGCGGGCGTCTTCTTCACCGCTGCATCCAAATCGCGCGTCAACACATCCCATTCATGCGCGACATTTTTGCGCTTGGCTTCATCGCCAATGCGCTCACGCTTGATTTCCAGAATGGTTAGCTTGTCGATGATTTCGCCAGGCGCGACTTCAATGCGGATCGACATCTTACTTCTCCGGCAGATTGATACGCAGATGCAATTCACGCAATTGCTGGTTCGTCGCTTCCGAGGGCGAACCCATCAGCAAATCCATCGCCTGCTGGTTCATTGGGAAGAGCGACACTTCACGCAGGTTTTGCGCGCCACACAGCAACATGATGATGCGGTCAACACCCGCCGCCATGCCACCATGAGGCGGCGCGCCATATTGGAAGGCGCGATACATGCCGCCAAATCGCTCAACCACGGTCTCTTCGCCATAGCCCGCAATTTCAAAAGCCTTCACCATTGCTTCTGGCTTGTGGTTACGAATACCGCCCGAGGCAATCTCATAGCCATTGCAGGCAATGTCATATTGGAACGCCTTAATGGTCAGCGGATCTTGCTTCTGCAAAGCCTCAAATCCACCCTGCGGCATGGAGAAGGGATTATGTGAGAAATCAACCTTCTTCTCGTCTTCATTCCATTCATACATGGGGAAGTCGACGATCCAAGCCAGTTCGTAACGGTTCTCATCCACGAGGTTGAGATCAGTGCCAACCTTGGTGCGCGCGCTTCCCGCAAATTTCACGAATTTTTCGGGATCGCCTGCAACGAAGAAGGCCGCATCACCAGCCTTGAGACCAAGTTGTGCGCGCACAGATTCAGCGCGCTCAGGGCCAATATTATTGGCAATTGGACCGGCAGCGCCGTCTTCACGCCACATAATATAGCCCAAGCCCGGTTGGCCTTCACCCTGCGCCCATGAATTCATGCGATCGCAGAAAGTGCGCTGTCCGCCTGTTGGTGCGGGGATGGCCCAAACGCGGTTCTTGGCGTCTTCGAGCATGCGCGCGAAGACTTTGAAATTAGACCCACGGAAATGCTCTGACACATCTTGCATGACGAGCGGATTGCGCAGGTCTGGTTTGTCAGAGCCATATTTCGCCATTGACTCGGCATAAGGAATACGCGGCCACGGCGAGGGCGTCACAGCCTTGCCATCACCAAAGTCGCGGAAGATGCCACCGATCACAGGTTCAACGGCCGCAAAAATATCTTCCTGCTCGACAAAACTCATTTCGAGATCGAGCTGATAGAATTCACCGGGCAGACGATCAGCGCGCGGATCTTCATCGCGGAAGCATGGCGCAATCTGGAAATAGCGATCAAAGCCCGCCATCATCAGGAGCTGCTTGTACTGCTGCGGCGCTTGCGGCAGCGCGTAGAATTTGCCCGGATGCAGACGCGAGGGCACGAGGAAGTCACGCGCGCCTTCCGGCGAAGAGGCCGTCAAAATCGGCGTCTGAAATTCATTAAAGCCCTGCGCTTTCATTTTCGCGCGCATGGCATCAATCACTTGGCCGCGCAGCATGATGTTTTTGTGCAGACGTTCGCGGCGCAAATCGAGGAAGCGATATTTCAGGCGCGTCTCTTCGGGATAGTCGATATCGCCAAAGACGGGCAGCGGCAGTTCAGCAGCGGGGCCGAGCACTTCAATCTCGCGCACATAGACTTCCACTTGTCCCGTCGGCATATCGGCATTTTCCGTACCCGCTGGGCGGATACGCACATCGCCATCCAGACGAACGACCCATTCAGAGCGCAGCTTTTCAGCCGTGGCAAAGGCCGGACTGTCGGGGTCCACCACGCATTGCGTCATGCCATAATGGTCGCGCAAATCGATGAAGAGAACGCCGCCGTGATCGCGGATGCGGTGGCACCAGCCCGAAAGCCTTGTCTTGGCGCCGGCGTCCGTGTCGCGGAGCTGGCCACAGGTATGCGAGCGGTAGCGGTGCATCTTGTCTCTCGATCAGGCAAAAGGGGGTGATTTCGTGCTCGGGGGTTCCCATGTCACCCCCCTTTTGTCAAGAAAAGAGCGGCCCCAAAGCCCCTTCAGGGAGCTTCTGGCACTTTGGCGGCTGATCTCCCCTCGCCTTCGCCCAGAAATCCCGCTATAGCCCCGCCCATGAGCCTGATCACCACGACCGAGTCGCTGGCGGAGATCTGCCGCCGCCTCGCTCAGCACCCATTTGTCACCGTCGATACCGAGTTTCTGCGGGAGACGACCTTCTGGCCGAAGGTCTGCGTCATCCAGCTCGCCTCCGACGATGAGGCGGTCGCCGTGGATACTTTGGCTGAAGGGCTCGACCTCACCCCCTTTTTCGACCTCATGGCGAACCCCAATGTCGTGAAAGTCTTTCACGCGGCACGCCAAGATCTCGAAATTGTCTGGCATCTCGCCAAAATGATTCCAGCGCCTTTGTTCGACACGCAAGTGGCTGCAATGGTCTGCGGCTATGGCGATCAAGTCGCTTACGGTGAACTCGCCCAATCGATCTGCAAAGTGACATTGGACAAATCATCCCGCTTTACCGATTGGTCGCGTCGCCCGCTCTCTGATGCGCAAATTGATTATGCTTTGGCCGATGTGACCCATTTGCGCGACATTTACCGCGCTTTGGTCGCCAAGCTGCAAAAGACAGATCGCATGTCATGGCTTGGCGATGAAATGGGCACGCTTTGCTCACCTGCGACCTATGAACAGCATCCCGACAAGGCATGGGAGCGCTTCCGTCACCGCGCGCGCAAGCCGCGTGATCTGGCTGTGCTCATGGAAGTCGCTGCTTGGCGTGAACGCGAAGCCCAGACCAAAGATGTGCCACGCTCGCGCATTTTGAAAGACGATATTCTCATCGAAATTGCTTTGTCGGCGCCGCGCACAACGGAGGCGCTCGGCAATTTGCGCGCCTTCCCGCGCGGCATGGAACGCTCACGCGCGGGCGCAGATATTTTGGCCGCCATTGAACGCGCATTGGAGCGCGATCCAAAATCTCTGCCCAAAATTGAACGCGAGCGCCGCAACAATGGCGGTGGTGCAACCGTTGAGCTTTTGAAAGTTTTGCTGCGCCAAGTCTCAGAGCGCCACGGCGTTGCGGCCAAAATGATTGCAACGGTCGATGATCTTGAAGCCATTGCCGCCGATGACAAGGCGGACGTGCCTGCCCTGTCTGGCTGGCGTCATGATCTGTTTGGCGCCAAAGCGCTGGAACTCAAACGCGGCCGCTTGGCGCTCACGGTTGAGAATAACAAAGTCGTCACGCTCGAATGGCAAGATGCGCCTGCTGAATGAGGCGCCTACTGAATGACGCGACAGCGTCACTTCACCTTGATCATGGGCTCACGACCAATAATCCGTGCCAAAGTTTTTAAGCGGCCGTGCACACGTTCATTGGCAAGTGGCGCTAAATCCTGCGGCAAAGATAGAACCAGTTGGTCTTTGACCACTTTCATCGGCACGCGCGGCAATATGCCGGGCATGGCAGCG
>CAWUNF010000048.1:0-8840 GCA_963923195.1 uncultured Hyphomicrobiales bacterium
GGCTCCAGTGAAATCGACACGAGTTTGGTGACCGGCGAGACCATGCGTGCGCCTGTTGCGGAAGGTCAGCGTGTCTATGCAGGTTCGATGAATTTTGATGGCGCGCTGACGATGGAAGTTACGGCTGCGGGCGAAGGCACGATGCTGGATGAAGTCGCGCGTCTTGTTGAAAAGGCGGGCGAAGCGCGTTCGCATTATATGCGGCTGGCGGATCGGGCGGCGCGTATTTATGCCCCTATCGTTCATGTGACGGCGGCGGCTACACTCATCTTTTGGCTCTTGATGGGCGCAGGCTTTCATCATTCCATCATGATTGCCATTTCAGTTTTGATCATCACATGCCCCTGCGCCTTAGCTTTGGCGGTTCCGGCTGTGCAAGTGGTGGCAGCAGGTCATTTGTTCCGCGCGGGCATTTTCTTGAACAATGCAGATGCGCTGGAGCGTCTGGCTGAGATTGATACAATTGTCTTTGATAAGACGGGCACGCTGACTTTGCCAGACCCCAATGTGGTCAATGCAAATAAGCTCGCGCCAGAGCTTTTGAACCTTGCGACACGTTTGGCCCAATCAAGCCGTCATCCGCTCGCTTTGGCGGTTGCGCGTTTGGCGGGCGATGCCACGCCTTTTGATCAGGTTGAAGAAGTGACGGGTGCGGGCGTGCGCACAAAGGTTGCAGGTGTCGAGCTGCGCTTGGGCAGTGCTGATTTTTGCGCGGCTGACGCACATGATGTTTCTGCACCGGATGTCTCGGTGATTTATTTGCGTCATGGTGATAGGCAGGCTGCGATTGAAATTCGTCAAAGTCTGCGGCCTGATGCTTTTGCAACGATCGAAAGCTTGCGTCGGTCTGGCTTTGATCTGCGCATTTTTTCAGGTGATCGTCCAGAATCTGTTGCCCCGCTTGCCCGCCAGCTTGGCGTAGAGCAGGCCCAAGGGGGCATGAATCCAGCGCAGAAAATTGCCGCCATTGAATCTTTGCGTGATCAGGGCCGCAAAGTGTTGATGGTGGGCGATGGCCTGAATGATGCCCCCGCTCTTGCTGCAGCCTATGCGTCGCTTTCGCCGATCACAGCGGCTGATCTTGCCCAAGCCCAAGCCGATGCGGTGTTTCTCTCTGATCGTTTGGCGCCCGTTGCGCAAGCGCTCAATATTGCGCGCCAATCACGCAGTCTCATGCGGCAAAATTTATGGATTGCTGTCATTTATAATGCTTTTGCTGTGCCGCTGGCCATTGCGGGCCATGTGACCCCTTTAATTGCGGCCGCGGCTATGTCGGGCTCGTCCATCATTGTCACACTGAATGCCTTGCGTATGAGAGGTGTTTCGCGCGAAACATCAATTGAGCGCGCTGCCGCAAAGGCCACACAAATGCCGCTCTCTGCTCAGGAGCATCGCGCATGAATGTGTTGATCTATCTTGTGCCCATTGCTCTGGCGCTTGGCGTCACCGCGCTCTTTGCTTTTTTCTGGTCGTTGAAAAGCGGCCAATATGAAGATTCAGAAGGCCCCGCCTATCGCATTCTGTCTGATGAGGATGTGAAGAAGTGAAAAATCTTCTGCCCGAAATGGCGGCGCGTGCGGGCAGGCTGGTTTGCTTTTGCCCGCCCGGCATGCCGGTGGAAGGCGCTGAGGCGCGCGGTCCCGTTTTGCTCTCAGCCGGATTTGCTTTGTCAGTGCTTGCGCAAACTTTGACGCTTGGCATTTTGCCGTTGGCGGGATTGTTGATAGCGCCGCGCGCAGATTTGGCGGGCCTTCCTTATATGGCCATGTTGCTTGGTGCAGCGGTTGCAACTTTTCCAGCTTCCTTTCTGCTCGATGCTTTTGGGCGGCGGGCTTCTTTTGCGCTGGGCGCATCACATGGCATTGCCGGTGGATTGGTGCTCGCATGGGCGTTGAACGCGCAAGCTTTCATGCCCTTTTGTTTGGGCGCTTTTTGGCTCGGCGTCGCGCAAGGCTTTGGCCTTTTCTATCGTCATGAAGCCGCAATGGGTGGTGGCGTTATGGGGCGCGCCATGTTGCTCGGCGTTGTTTTTGGATCAGGGGCTTTGGCCGGGCTTGTGGGGCCGGGCCTGTTGATGGCGGGCGAGCGTTTTATGCCGCTCACGCCGTTTGTGCCAGCCGCACTTGCTGCCGCTTTCGTGCAAGTCATGGTCTTGGCACTTGCGATGATTTGGGGCCCGCATGAAGCAACAAGCGTAATCGTGCAAGAGGTGCGGCGCTTTCAACTGCGCGATGCTCTGGCGCCAACCATCATTGCGGCGGCGGCTTGGTTTGGCATGACGGCGCTGATGTTAGCCTCACCCTCAGCGATGATCTCTTGCGGCCTATCTGCTGCGGGCGTCACGGGACTTCTGGCTTGGCATGTGGTGGCCATGTATGCGCCCGGTTTCAGCATGGGTCTTTTGATCAAAATTTTGGGTGAAGCAGGAACAGCCTTGTTAGGTCTCGCACTTGTTCTTATGGCGCGTTTGGCTTTAGCGCGGGCGGGGGATGCAGCCAGTTTTGGTGCGGGCCTCATGGTTTTGGCCATTGGCTGGTGTTTGGCCACAGCAGCAGCGACCATTTGGCTGCAAAAAGCAACGCCGCCACGCTGGGCACTTGCCGCGCATGATGCTTGTCTTTTGCTCGCAGCTTTGGCTGGGGCTTGGGTCGCCCCAGCACTCAACTGATTTAATGCGACATGAAAATCGGCAGCGTCATGGATTGCAAAATCGTGCGCGTCGTGCCGCCAAGCACAAATTCGCGCAGGCGTGAATGGCCATAGCCACCCATGATCAGCACATCGGCATTGGCATCGGCAGCATAAGATAAAAGCGTCTCGCCAATATCACCCGACAAAGGCAGGCGCTTTAATTCTGCATTGAGCCCATGACGTGAGAGATGACGGGTGATGTTAAAGCCCGGAAGCTCTTTATAACCAAGGCGTGGATCGGCAATGGAGATGACATCAATCGCGCTGGCTTTTTCAAGCACGCCTTGTGCATCGGCCAAAGCGCGAGCGGCGGTGCGACTACCATCCCAAGCGACAATCACGCGATTGAGTTTGGGCTCGCGGTTTTGAACGCGCGGGACGAAAAGAACCGGGCGCCCGCTTTCAAACAGGGCTGATTCCGCCATCAATGCATCTTCGCTATTGCGCTCACGCGGTTGGGCGATGATGGTGAGATCAAAATGACGAGCAAGGCGGGCGAGCTCATAACGCGCTTCGCCGGGGATGGCATCAATCTCGACAAGCTCCGTGCGCAGACTTGCGGGGCCTGCTTTGCAGAGATTGGCATAGGCGGATGCATTGCGCTGGCGCGATTGTTCGGACAGAGCAGCCATAATGTCGGCGGGATAATCGCCCGTGAAGCCAGAGGGCACGAGCATTTCATAAACAACGCCGGCGGCGGTCAAATGGGCATCAAGCCGATCAGCAAAGGCTGTTGCAAAAGGCGCCGCGGGCTGGCTGTCGGCTTCTGGATCCAGCAGGAAAAGAATGTCTTTGATTGCCATCTTTTGTCTCCTCCGAGCACCAATCACGCCTAAAAAATCGCGCCAAACCAGATGCGTGACTTCAGGCCATGTTCGTTCTATGTGAAGCCTGAGGCGCCCGCCTTGACCTCGGACAAAGCCCGCGGGCTCGGGCGCTGGTTGGGAAATGCTTTCGTCCCGCACAAGGTTCCAGATGCGGGATGGTTGGAGGAAAAAATGTCCGATGAATCGGCTCGTATAGCCGCACTTGAACAGCGCGTGGAGGCCTTGAGCCATACGCTCAAGACTGTGCTGACGACATTCATGCTGCGCGGCATTCTTACACGCCAGACTGTTGATGCTATTCTAGCTGAAGCTGAGCGTGGCATGGGCGGCCAAACTCAGGCTATGCATGAAATCGCGCATATTAAAGAAGATATGCCCGCCTATTTGCGCCATGCAATGGGCCCCACATCTGACGACGACGATCACGGACATTAAGTGTGGCGCCACTTCCGCAAATGATGCGCTTTTCTGTGGCGCCGATGATGGATTGGACAGACCGGCATTGCCGCGTTCTGCACCGTCTCATGTCGCGCCATGCATTGCTCTATACGGAAATGGTCACAACAGGCGCGATCATCCACGGTGATCGCCAACGTCTGCTTGGCTTTTCGCAGGTGGAACATCCGGTGGCTGTGCAGCTTGGCGGGTCTGATCCCCATGCGCTCGCAACATCTGCAAAAATTTGCGAAGATTTTGGCTATGATGAAATCAATCTGAATTGCGGCTGTCCATCGGACCGGGTGCAGAATGGATCTTTCGGAGCTTGCCTGATGCGCGAGCCGCGTTTGGTGGCCGATTGCGTGGCGGCGATGAAAGCCTCTGTCAAAATTCCTGTGACTGTTAAATGCCGCATTGGTGTGGATGATCAAGAACCGCGTGAAGCGCTTTGGGCGATGACAAATGCGCTCACACAAGCAGGTGTGGATGCGCTGATTGTTCATGCACGCAAAGCCTGGTTGCAGGGGCTCAGCCCAAAAGAAAATCGCGACATTCCCCCGCTTGATTATGATCTTGTTCATCAGCTCAAAGCCGATTTCCCCAATCTGCCGATGGCGATCAATGGCGGCATTCAAACGATTGAAGAGGGCCTGCCGCATCTTGAAAAACTTGATGGCATCATGCTGGGTCGCGCGGCCTATCAAAATCCAGATATTCTTTTGAAGGTTGATCCTTTTGTCTTTGGACAGGCGGCGCCATTGGCCGACAGTTTCGAAGTGGTCGAGGCTTATATCCCCTATGTCGAAGCGCAGCTCCAAGCAGGATATCGCCTGCATGATATGACGCGTCACATGTTGGGGCTTTTTACGGGGCTGCCCGGTGCGCGCTTGTGGCGCCGGACGATTGCCACCAAAGCGCCTGTGCGCGGTGCGGGTGTTGATGTTTTGCGCGAAGCCATGAGTCATGTGGCGCGTTCTTTGGATGCACCGCATGGTACGGCTATGATGCGCGCAGAAAGCTAACAGGGCTTGCGGTGGCGGGGCTTATGGCCCATGAAGCGGGGATTGGTTTAAACCCTGTAGGGACCCCATGCTCGCTGGTCATGATCTCAATGAAATTTTGTTTCTGGTGGGTGCGCTCGCGGCAGCGGGGGCGGTGACCGGCATATTGGCGGGTGTTTTTGGGGTTGGCGGGGGCGCACTCATCGTGCCTGTGCTTTATGAACTCTTCCGCGTGCTCAATGTGCCGGAAGAAATCCGCATGCCTTTGTCGGTTGGCACGTCACTCGCCATTATCATTCCCACTTCCATTCGCTCCTTCCGGGGGCATCGAGAGCGCGGTGCTGTCGATATGGATGTGTTGAAAGCCTGGGCGGTTCCGACGGTCATTGGTGTGTTGATCGGCAGTGTGATCGCGCGTTACGCGCCGCCTTATGTGTTCAAATTTGTTTTTGTCGGCATAGCGAGCGTTAGCTCAGCGCGGCTGCTGTTGAATCTCAAATGGAATTTGGGTGAGGATGTGCCCAAGGGCACGTCTTTGCGCATCTTTGGTTTTATCAATGCCGTGCTTTCCGCGCTCATGGGCATTGGTGGTGGCCAGCTCTCCACCATGTTCCTTACTTTTTATGGACGCACGATTCATCAAGCTGTGGCGACATCCTCTGGCGTGGGTGTCTTGATCTCGATCCCCGGTGCGATTGGCTATGTATTGGCGGGGCTTGATAAGCCCATGCTGCCGCCACTGTCGTTGGGTTTCGTGTCGCTGATTGGCATTGCGGCTTTTGCGCCGGTGAGCGTGCTCACAGCGCCTATCGGGGTGCGCATTGCCCATGCTTTGTCGAAGCGGCATTTGGAAATGGCTTTTGGCACATTCCTGCTGCTTGTTTCGCTGCGCTTTATCGCGTCTATTTTGGGCTATTGAGTTTTTCTTTGCGCGCGGTGAGTTGATCCATCACGGCTGCGCGTTCGTCTGGCGACATGATAAGCCAATCGCCGACCTCTTGGCGCGTGCGATAGCAGCCCATGCAATATTGGCCCTGCGCATCCAGCAGGCAGATTTTGAGGCAGGGTGTTTCGATCTCGCTCATGGGCTGGTCATATAAAGCTGAAACGGCTGGCGAGCACGGCAAAAAACAAGATTTCCGCAATCTGTTGTGTGGCACCCGCAATATCGCCTGTCATGCCTTTGATCTGGCGATGCGCGAGCGCGGCCATAGCCAAAGCCGCCAAAGCCATGACAGCAAGCCCCAAGACCAAACGCTCAAGCCCAACCCCTAAGCTCATGGGCGAGAGGCCAATGGCAATGGCCAAGAGGATGGCCAGAAGCAAAGTCGAGGGCAGAGGTTTGGCGGCCGCCCAAGCTGCGCCATCATTGCGGGCGGAGGGGAGGAGGCCATGCAGCATGAGGGCTGCGACGCGCGAGGCGCCGCCCGATGCTGCCATGATGAGAGCTGCTGCCGGGACGCCAAAATTTTGCGCGATGTCGGCCAGAAGGAGTGTGCGCAACAGTAGCGACATGATGAGCGCCGCCCCGCCAAAAGTGCCGATGCGGCTGTCTTTCATAATCTCAAGTTTGCGCTCAAGCGTCATGCCCCCGCCCAGACCATCGGCCGTATCGGCGAGCCCATCTTCGTGAAAAGCGCCGGTGGCGAGCAGTAGAAAGGCGAGCGCAAAGGCGGCAGCGGCCAAGAGTGACAGGCCAAGGGCAGAGGCGCCCCAAAAGACAAGCCCGCCCAGGCCGCCAATGAAAAAGCCCGCAAAGGGCAAAACGCGGACGGATGTGGCGAAATCCAACATGGCATAGGGCTCTGCCTCGAAGGGCAGAACGGGCACGGGCAGGCGCGAATAAAAGCGCAGGCAGGCGAGGAAATCGGCCAGAAGCCGTAAGGGAAGCGCGATCATGAGAGGAGTGATGGCATGAATCGGGGCTTTTGGGGAGTTTTCTGAGGGCGTTTGAGTTCTGTGTCCAAAGCCCCTAAACAGCGCTCATTGATTTCAAGACGGATTCCCCATGTCTGCCACGGGCCTGCCTTTCGACGATATTCGCCACCTCTTCGCGCAAATGCCGCCAGCCGCGACTTCAATGGTCGAGGACGTCAACAAGCGCGATGCGCAATTGACCAAGCCCGCCGGTGCGCTTGGCCGCCTTGAAGAAGTGGTTGCTTTTCTCGCCGCTTGGCAGGGCAAATCTAAGCCCACGATTTTGCGCCCGATGGTCGCCGTCTTTGCGGCCAATCATGGCGTGGTTGCGCAAGGTGTCTCGGCTTACCCGCCGGAAGTCACCCGCGCGATGATGGAAAATTTTGCGGCCGGGGGTGCAGCGATCAACCAAATCTGCGCGACCTATGACATTGGTCTCAAAGTTTTTGAATTGGCGCTGGATTATCCAACGCCTGACATTACGCAAGAGCCTGCTTTTGATGAGGCGGCTTGTGCGGCGACTTTTGCTTTCGGCATGGAAGCCATTGCCGGTGGCACAGATTTGCTCTGCTTGGGTGAAATGGGCATTGGCAATACGACGATTGCAGCGGCCATTTATCATGCGCTTTACGGCGGGGCGGCAAAAGATTGGGTTGGGCGTGGTACGGGCGTGGATGATGCGGGCTATGATCGCAAAGTCGATGCCGTCGCGCGTGCTGTTGCGCTCAATGCAGGTCATTTATCCGATCCGCTCGAAGTTTTGCGTCGTTTGGGCGGACGTGAAATTGCGGCAATGGCAGGTGCTATTATGGCGGCACGCATGGAGCGCATTCCTGTTGTGCTCGATGGCTATGTCGTGACCGCTGCAGCAGCTATTTTACATGCGATGGATCCATCATCCATTGATCATTGCATCGCTGGCCATCTCTCAGCCGAAGGCGCGCATCAGCGCGTGTTGGATAGGCTTGGCAAAAAGCCGCTGTTGGATTTGGGCCTGCGCTTGGGCGAAGGCACGGGCGCTGCTTTGGCAGTTGGTGTGATGAAGGCAGCTCTTGCCTGTCACCGCGATATGGCGACTTTCGATCAGGCGAAAGTGCCGGGCAAAGCCTGAAAGATTATTTTAAGCGGCTTTGCGGGATTGGGCGCGGCCCTCGCGCGCACGCGCGGGTTTGCTCTGCGCCATCGCTTCAATCACCCGTTCATTCGGCAAGATCACGGTCACTTCTGTGCCTTGGCGCAATTCTGATTGAATGTGGAATGTGCCGCCATGCAGATCAACCAGACCTTTCACAATGGGCAGGCCCAGACCTGAACCTTCTTCGGCATTTTTCTGCGCCAGCGAACCGCGCCCGAAGGAGGAAAGAACCACTGGGATTTCATGTTCTGGAATGCCCGGTCCCGTATCGCGGATGGAAATATATTGGCCCCCTGATTGGGTCCAGCCGCATTTCAGCGCAACATGGCCGCCAGATGGCGTGAATTTAATCGCATTGGTGAGCAGATTGAGCGTGATCTGACGCAAGGCGCGCTCATCCCCCCAGATGCGCGGCAATTGCGATTCAATGGCGCGCGTGATGGTGATCTCGCGCTGTTCTGCGCGCAGTGAGAGAAGATGCAAACAATCTTCAACAACATGGGCGAGCGAAACCGGCTCTTCGCGCAATTCATAACGGCCCGCTTCAATGCGCGAGAGATCGAGGATTTCATTGATCAGCATGAGAAGATGCTGGCCGCTGGAATGAATATCGCTCGAATAATCCTTATAGGCCGCCACACCATGTTTGCCGAAGAGTTCATTCTTCATCACTTCGGAAAAGCCCAAAATGGCATTGAGGGGTGTGCGCAATTCATGGCTCATCGTCGCCAGAAAACTCGATTTGGCGAGATTGGCTTCTTCAGCACGGCGGCGTGCTTCATCTGAATTGGATTTGGCTTGTTCCAATTCGGCGATCAGCATGTCTTTCTC
>CAWUNF010000049.1:0-8677 GCA_963923195.1 uncultured Hyphomicrobiales bacterium
GGCCGACGCGGCAATCCAGAAAATGATGATAGGGGGTTGCGCGTCTTACCCCTCAGCGATCACGGCGATTTCCGAGATGCGCTTCCAGGACTCCAAATCCTTCACGACAAAACCATAGCTTGTGCGCTGGACGAGTTCTTTCTCTTCTAGGCGCAGCAATTTGCGGCGCAGGGTCTCGCGCGGGATTTCCATGAAATCGGACAGGGAGACAATATTCGCCGGTTTGACAAACATCAGATTGCCCGGGCTTTGGTCGAAATTCAGTCGGCCTAATGCGAAGAAAATCAAGACTTCATCGAAATCGATCCCGTGGTGCCCGCGCAGGGAGCCCAAGAGCTTGAAAATCTTTGCCGCGTAGCGCGCCAAATTGGCAAGTTCGTTCTTTTCGCTCACAATTGATCTCCGAAATGACCGGAAGGCTAGTGAGGAATTGCTGATATTTCAACCTGCAAAGCTTTAGCTGCCCATATTGCGCGGTATTGCCAAGCTTGGTTTTGGCCCATATTTGCCCCTTTTTGGGCGACCGAAGGGCGATCTTGCATCGGCCATGCCGGGGGTGCAGACTGGCTTTGTCCCTGATGCAGATCAAAAAGCCTGTTCGCAGTGTCATCGTGGTGGTAAAAAACCAACCATGAAAGCAGAAACCGCAAGAGGAACGAAAATGGCAAGCCATCCGGAGCCCCATCTGGCGGCCCCGCTCACGCTCTGCCCGAATGCCAAGGCCGCAACCCATTGTGAGCAATGCCGGGTGCGAAGCCTCTCTCTTTGCGGGGCGTTGGAGCCGGATGAGCTGATTGAGCTTGACCGCCTGTCGCGCCCATTGAGCCTCTCTGCGCGAGAAACCATTTTCGAGCAGGATGAGCTGGCCGATAGTGTCTTCAATATTACAGCGGGCTCTGCGCGCCTCTACCGCCTCTTGCCGGATGGTCGCCGCCAGATTGTCGGCTTTGCTCTGCCGGGTGATTTTCTGGGCCTGTCGCTCACCGAGCGAAATGCATTTTCAGCCGATGCGCTGACGCCGCTCACCGCCTGCCAATTTTCGCGCCAAGCTTTTTCCGATTTCGTCGATGCCAAGCCACATGTGCTGCGCAAGCTGCACCAATTGGCCAGCCATGAACTTTCAATGGCGCAAGAGCAGATGGTCATTTTGGGCCGCCGCACGGCGGAGGAAAAGATCGCTTCCTTTCTGATTGGCCTGCGCAAGCGCTGGGCGCGTCTGTCGCAGCAATCTGTCACCATTCCGCTGCCGATGACACGCCAAGACATTGGCGACTTTTTGGGGCTCACAGTGGAAACAGTGAGCCGCATGTTGACGCGACTCGCGCGCGAAAAGGCTCTGTTGATCGTGCCGGATGGCGTGCGCTTGCTCGATGTGAAGCGCATCGAAACAATGGCGGAATCCTGATAGGCTTTTCGCGCAAAGATGCAGTGAGAGCCTTTTGATGAACGCCCCCTTTGATGCAGATTTTCTCGCCACGATGAAATTTGGTGTCGGCCAATCTGTGCCGCGCTCTGAAGATCCCGTCTTGCTCAGAGGCGAGGGGCTTTATACGGCTGATGTCGCCTATCCCAATCAGCTCCATCTCGTCATGCTGCGCTCCACCCATGCGCATGGTGTGATCAAAAAAATTGCGACAGAAGCTGCGCGCGCCATGCCCGGCGTTGTGGCCATTTATACAGCCGCTGATATGGCCGCCTATCAGCCCCAAACAAGTAAAGTGCCGCTGAAAAATGCGGATGGCTCACCCATGTTGAAGCCGCTGCGCCCTGCCTTAGCGGGTGACAAAGTGCGCTTCGTCGGTGATCCATTAGCTTGCGTGGTTGCAGAAAGCGAAGACCAAGCGCGTGCTGCATGTGAGGCTGTGCAAGTCGAGATTGAGCCGCTGCCTTGCGTGGTGGATTCTCGTGAGGCAGTTCAAGAGGGCGCACCACTCGTTTATGATGATGTGCCCCATAATGTCGTGCTCGATTATCATTATGGCGAGGCAGAAAAAGTAGCTGCCGCTTTTGCCTCAGCCGCGCATGTCACGCGCTTGCATCTCATCAACAATCGTTTGATTGTGGCGCCGATGGAGCCGCGCGCTTGTGTGGCGCTTTATGAAAATGGCCGCTTCACTTTGCATCTGCCCGTGCAAAGCGTCATGGGGATGCGCGCCGCAGCGAGCGATGTTTTGGGCGTGCCGCAGGAGCATATTCGTATTCTGGCGAAAAATGTCGGCGGCTCTTTCGGCATGAAGACTGCTTTCTTCCCAGAATATATTTGTGTCGCTCATGCCGCGCGTGCGCTGGGTCGCCCGGTCAAATGGGTGGATACGCGCTCTGACTCCTTTGTCTCTGACCATCATGGTCGCGACCATGAATTTTTAGGCGAATTGGCACTTGATGCCGAGGGTCATTTCCTCGCTCTGCGCGTCACAGGCACCGCTAATGTGGGCGCTTATCTGACGGGATTTGGCCCGCTGATCCCAGCGCTTAATGTGATGAAACATATTGTTGGGACCTATCGCACACCGCTGATTGAAGTGCGCACCAAATGCGCGCTCACGCATACAGTGCCTGTCACCGCCTATCGCGGGGCAGGGCGGCCGGAAGGCAATTATTATCTCGAGCGTTTGGTCGATAGGGCTGCGCGCGAGATGAAGATTGATCCGATTGACTTGCGCAAGCGCAATCATATTGCACCCTCACAATTGCCTTATGCCGCGCCTTCTGGCTCGGTTTATGATTCCGGCGATTTTACAGCACTTCTCGATGAGGCTTTAGACAAGGCCGATTATCATGGCTTTGAGGCGCGTGCGCGCGAAACTGCGGCGCAAGGCAAATGGCGCGGCATAGGCATTGGCCAATTTTTGGAAGTGACTGCACCTGGCGCGAATGAATTGGGCGATATTCAATTTGAACGCGATGGCAGCGTGCTGCTGTCAACCGGCACGCATGATCATGGCCAAGGCCATTGGACGAGTTTTGCGCAAGTGGTCTCGGCAAAACTGGGCATTCCTTTTGGCAAGATCCGTTTGATGCAGACCGATTCTGATGCGCTGCCGGCAGGTGGCGGCACGGGCGGCTCGAAAAGTATTATGGCAAGCGGCAATGCTTTCAATGAAGCGGCTGATCTTGTCATTGAAAAAGCCCGCGCGGCTGCGGCTGAGATTTTAGAAGCCTCCATTGATGAAATTCAATTTGCCGATGGCCTCTTGCAAGTGGCTGGCACGAATAGAAGCATTGGTTTGCTTGAATTGGCTCAGCGTGGCGCTGATTTACATGTGAGCCATATGCATAAATTGTCGCCCTCGACCTATCCGAATGGCGTTCATATTGCCGAAGTGGAAATTGATCCCGAGACGGGTGAGGCGAAAGTGGTCCGCTACACCAGCGTCAATGATTTTGGCACTTTGGTGAATCCGTTGATTGTTGCGGGCCAAGTGCAGGGCGGCGTTGTGCAAGGCATTGGCCAATGTTTGCTTGAGCAAACAATTTACACGCAAGATGGCCAGCTCGCGAGCGGCTCTTTCACCGATTATGCCATGCCGCGCGCAGAACATGCGCCACACGTGCATTTTGTTTCAAAGCCATCGCCCGCGCGCACCAATGCTTTGGGTGTGAAAGGCTGCGGTGAGGCGGGTTGCGCAGGCGCGCTCACCTCTGTCATGAATGCGCTCACCGATGCACTGGCGCGTCATGGTGTGGGGCCGGTTGATATGCCAGCCACGCCATTGCGTTTGTTTGAAGCGATCCGTGCAGCTCAGTCCTAAGAAGAAAAACAAATAAGAGGAAACACAATGGCGACGTCGCAGAAAATTCCTGTCATCGCGCTCGAAGAACATTATTGGGATGCAGAGCTTGTCTCGCATCTTGTGGGTGCAGAAGGCACGCGTTCAAAAGATCTTTTGGAGCGTCTGCATGATCTGGGTGAAATTCGCATCCGGGAAATGGACGAAGCCGGCATTGATATGCAGCTTTTGTCACATGGCGCGCCATCGGGGCAAAAACTCCCAGAAAATATTGCGGTCGATCTGTGCCGCCGCGTCAATGATCGTTTGGCGAAAGCCATTTCTTTGCACCCGACGCGTTTTGCGGGTTTTGCCGCTCTGCCGACCATCCATCCCGAAAAGGCCGCCGATGAATTGGATCGCTGTGTGAGCGAATTGGGCCTCAAAGGCGCGATGATCCACGGCCTCACCAATGGTCTGTGGCTTGATGACAAGCGTTTCTGGCCGATTTTCGCGCGCGCTGAAAAATTGGGCGTGCCGATTTATCTGCATCCCTCTTTCCCGCATCCCGATGTGATGAAAGCCTATTACGCCGATTATGCGCAGGAATTCCCGCAAGTGATCCGCGCGGCTTGGGGTTATACGGTGGAAGCCGCCACGCAAGCCATTCGCTTGGTTCTGTCGCGTGTCTTTGAAAAGCACGACAATTTGCAAATTATTTTGGGCCATATGGGCGAGACTTTGCCCTTCTTGCTTTGGCGTGTGAATCAAGCTTTGTCGCGCCCTGGCCATGAAGAGCTGAGTTTCCGCGAACAATTTTCGCGTCATTTCCATGTGACGACGAGTGGCAATTTTTCAACGCCTGCGCTGATGTGCACCATGACGGAGCTTGGCATGGATCGCATTATGTTTGCGGTTGATTGGCCCTTTGTTGCCAATAAACCTGCAATGGATTGGGTTGAGACTTTGCAAATCTCGCGCGAAGATAAAGTGAAGCTGCTCTCCGGCAATGCGAAAAAACTACTGAAACTTTGATGATATGAGGGGCGGCGCTTAATGCGCCGCCGCTGCTTCTGCTTCTTTCAGGCCTTTTGAGGCTTCCTGGCGCAGATCAGCCCAAATCTCGGCGACATAGCTTGCAAATTTTTCAGAGCCGACCATTTCTGAGGAACGTGGGCGCGGCAGGTTAATCTCGATCACGCGTTTGATGCGACCGGGTCGGAATGTCATGATCAAAACGCGATCTGACAATTGCACGGCTTCAGCAATATTATGCGTGATGAGCAAAGTCGTTTGCTTGAGTTGCTGCTGAATTTGCACAACCTTATCGCCGAGCAACAAGCGCGTTTGCTCATCCAAAGCGGCAAAGGGCTCATCCATCAGCAAAATGCGCGGCTGGAAAGCCAGCGTGCGGGCAATCGCAATGCGTTGGCGCATCCCGCCTGACAATTCCGATGGAAAATGATTTTCAAATCCCGTCAACCCGACGAGATCTAGCAATTCATGCGCACGTGCATGGCGCTTATCTTTGGCAATGCCGGCGGCTTCCAGCGGAAAGGCCACATTGTCGAGCGCTGTGCGCCAAGGGAAAGTGGATTCCTCTTGAAACACCATGCCAATCTCAGGTTGGCATCCACGTACGGGCTTGCCATCGAGCAAGATGGATCCATCATATTCGGTCAATAGGCCGCCGATCATATTCATCAGCGTCGATTTTCCGCAGCCCGATGGGCCAATGATCGAAATGAACTCGCCCTGTTTAATGTCGAGCGAGACATGATCGACGGCTGTCACAATGCCTTTTCCGGTTTCAAAATGTTTCGAGACATTTTGAATGCGCAGGGCAGGTGTTGGATTGATGTCCGACATCATTTGCGCTCAACAGGTTTCACAAGCGCATTGGACATGCCGGAATCATATCCGGGCTCCACGCGCACATCGATGATGACGGTTTCGCCCCGGCCATAGGCCTCAATGGCAAGCGGAATGACCTCGCGCAAATCCACAATGTCACGCACCGGGCCAAAGCCGGTCGCCCCTTGCGCACGCGCCAGCATGGCAAGATCAATATCGGGGGCTGCAATTTGCTGACCGATCCACTTATTCTCAACCGGGCGATCACGCATTTTCGCAACGCGCTCTTGATGGACTTCATCATTATAGAAAGAGCGATTATTGGCGATGAAGACAATCATCGGCAGGCCATAATGCACCGCGCTCCAAATGGCGGTGGCGCCCATGAGAAAATCACCATCACCCAAAATAGCGAGCGCAATACGGTCTGAACCTTTCAGCGCAAGCGCGGAGCCAGCGCATGTGCCGGGGCCAGAGCCAATGCCCCCGCCGCCATCTGTGCCGAGAAAATCAAGCGGATGTTCGACATCCCACATATGGCCTGCCCAAGAGAGGGGGTGGCGCATGAGTGTCGTCTTTTTGCCCTTGAACGCTTGGCGCACAGCATTGGCGAGCATGGGCACTGTGAGCGGCTTCCCCTTTTCGCCTTCCGGCAAAGTGATGGGCGCGGCCTTTTTCCATCCGCTCCAAACATCGCCTTTTTGATGCGCGCTGAGGGCATGGTTGAGAGCTGCAATGGTCACATCAGGATCAGCGGTGAGATAAAGATCGGCGGGCGGCAGGCCTTGGTGGTCCATGCTCCAGCCATTGTGCAGATATTGATCTAGCGTGACATTGATGATTGTCGCACTGGCATCTTTTTCGCCATAGGCACTTTTTAATGTGCCCGCGAGATCGACCCAATCAAAGGCGACAATCACATCCGCATCGCGGATGAGTGTGCAGGCCGCTTCACTGGGGAAAGTTGAGGGCGGGGCCGCGTGCAGCGCATGTGTGGTTGGAAATGCGCCCGCAATTTTCATATCAGTCAGCACAAGAGCGCCGAGTTTCTCAGCCAGCGCAATGCGCGCGGCCCAATCTTTTTCAGAGCGCGAGACACGACCGATCATCAGGAGCGGCTTTTTCGCTTTCGCTAAACGTGCTGCTGCATCTTTCAACAAAGCCTGCGGTGGATCAGCAGGTGGTGGGGCTGCAAAGCGCGCGATGTCAGGAATTTTGGGCGCATTGTCGAGCCGCATTTCCTGCAAGGCAGCATCAAGGCAAATATAGACGGGGCCACGCGGGGCGGTTTGTGTGATTTGCCACGCGCGCAAAATGCTTTCAATCGCAGCCGCGACAGAGGCTGGCTGGTCATCCCATTTTGTATAATCGCGAATAAGCGCGCCTTGATCTTTGGCTGTGTGAATCCAATCAATCCACGGGCGGCGCTTGGCAGCATCAACAGGGCCTGTGGCGCCAAGCAACAGCAATGGCGCGCGATCACACCACGCATTAAAGACAGCCATTGTGGCATGCATCAAACCGACATTGGAATGAACAATGGCGCAGAGCGGTGCATCTTTCACCTTGGCCCAGCCATGCGCAATGGCGACCGCGCTTTCCTCATGCAAGCAGAGCAGCATTTGCGGATCGCGATTGCCCAGACGATTGACAAGAGAATCGTGCAAGCCGCGATAAGAAGCGCCGGGATTGAGCGCAACATAGGGCAGGCCCAATTGACGCATCAAATCAGCAATCACATCTGAGCCCCATACGCCATTGTCGGAAGAGGGAATGGGCTTTTCAATCTCTTGGCTCATGTGGTGACTTTCTTCATGCGTCTTGTATCGGGGCCGGGCAGGCGAATGATCCGGCCGATGAGCATATTGCCTATGCCGGCGAGAGCGAAAATGACAATCAAAATCGCCATCATGGTGGGAATATCAAAGCGCGCATAGGCCTGCATAGCGGCATGGCCCAAGCCCTTATTGGAAAGTTTGATTTCAGACAAAAGCGCACCAACGGTCGCAATGCCAAAGCCCAAACGCAGACCTGTTGAAATGGGCGGCACAAGAGCTGGCAGATAGATCATGCGGATGCGTTGCGCCAGCGAGAGATTGAGCGTTTGTCCCACACGAAGAAACATGGGATTCATGCCGCGCACGCCTGCAGCCAGCGATAAAGTCATCGGGAAGAAGCAGGACAAAGCAGCGAGTGAAATTTTTGAGCCCACACCAATGCCAAAGAGAATGAGCAGAATGGGCAGAAAAACCACTTTCGGCGTTGCTGCCAAATATTCCACCACAGGCTCAAAAACTTGGCCTGTGGTGCGGTTCATGCCAAGCGCCAAGCCAACAGCGACGCCAATCGCTGAGCCAATGGCAAAGCCTGCCAGAATTTCAAACAGCGTCACATTGAAATGGCCCCAGAAAATGGGATCGCCCATCAAGCGCAGCAGAGATTTGCCAATCAGCCAAGTGGAAGGCAAAACGCCTTTGAAAAAGAGGCCCGAGGCGCCGGCGGCTTCCCACAGGCTGAGAAGCAGCAGCGCGCCGCTCACACGGTAGAGCGTGACATTTGCATTCACCGACTTTGCAAGAGCCATGTCTCAAGCCTCGCCGTGAACCAGAAGAAACACGCACTGCATAAAACAACGAAGAGAATGGCGGCATACATGCCAGCCACTTCAAATCGGTCGCCAAGTTCTGCAATCATCAATCCCATGCCGCCAAAGCCGATGAGATATTCCACGCCCACCACATTGATGAGGGCAAAGACAAGCCCCAAACGCAGCCCTGTAAAAATGGTCGGCAAAGAGGCAGGCAGCATGATCATGCGAATATGTTGCCAGCGCGTGAGATTAAATGTGCGCCCCACATGGATGAGCACTTGGGGCACATGATCGAGCCCTTCTTTCGTTTTCAAAATCACCGGCGGCAGAACAGCCACAGTACCCATTGCAATAATGGTGGAGGCATTGCGCCCAAAGAGAACGAGAAAGAGCGGGAAGAGAAGAACAAGTGGCGCTGCTGCAAGCGCCGCAAACCAATCCGTATAGGCCCGGCCCGCATTTTTATTGTGATGCAGCCACCAGCCAATGATCATGCCAATGGCTGCCCCAATGCCGGACGCGG
>CAWUNF010000050.1:0-8570 GCA_963923195.1 uncultured Hyphomicrobiales bacterium
ATCGTGTTAACTTTTGATTAAGATATTGGTTTTGCGAGGGTTTTCCGGAAAACCCAAAATGATGATCCGGCGCGATTATTCCTATAATCACGCCAGACTGGCGATTTTTTGGCGCCTCTGGCGACCAGATCGCAAAAGCTTTCCTTGTCTAAGGCCCCGTTTCAGTCAAAAAATCGACAGTCATTCATTCGTGGTCTCAAGGCCTTATCCGATGACTAGTGAAGAGGTGCAACGCTATCTCGATCTGCCCAGCGCCTCCATGCGCGAGGCTTTGGATATGATCACGCGCGTCGCGCCGGCTATGACCACAGTTTACATTCATGGCCCCTCTGGTTCGGGTAAGGAATTCGTTGCCCGTGCGGTCCATGCCTTTTCGCCTCGCTCCTCGGGGCCCTTCATTGCGGTGAATTGCGGGGCTATTCCGCGCGAATTGATCGAGAGTGAATTATTTGGATCCGAGAAGGGCGCTTACACGGGTTCCGTGCGCACCCGCTCAGGCCTGATTGAAGCGGCTGAAGGTGGCACGCTTTTCTTGGATGAAATCGGCGATATGCCGCTTGAGATGCAAGTTAAACTGTTGCGCGTTCTCGAAGATCGCTCATTTTCGCGGGTGGGCGGGTCGCAGGTGATCAAATCCGATATTCGCTTGGTCTGCGCCACCCATCGCGACCTTGAAAAGCGCGTGGAAGAAGGCCAGTTCCGCGAAGATTTATTCTACCGCATCAATGTATTTCCCGTGACTTTGGCAGGCCTCTCTGAGCGTCGCGAGGACATTCCCAAGCTCACCGAGCTTATTCTGAAGCGCTTGCGTAAAACGGGTTTCCCTGAAACGCCGAAATTTGAAGCGGAGGCTGTGGTGGCATTGAAAAATGCCGAATGGCCGGGAAATATTCGCCAATTGCGCAATGTGTTGGAGCGCGCCAGCGTGCTCTATCCGGGCCAATCCATTGGCGCTGTGCAAATTGAGCGCATCACCAGCCCGCGCAAACAAGTGGATCGTGTTGAGGAGACACAGGCGCTCATGGCCTCACTCGAGGGCATTTTGCCGATTGGTATTGATGAGGCGGCAACCGAGGCTTTGGCTGTGAGCGGGCAGGCGGGTGAGCCTGAAGATATTGGCGCCTTTTTGCGTTCAGCACAGGATTTCAATTTCCGCGATCACATAGCCCAGATCGAGATGAATTTTATCAAGGGCGCGTTGAATGAAGCCGATGGCTCTGTGAGCGGGGCTGCGCGCATGCTAGGTTTGCAGCGCACAACCTTGATTGAGAAAATGCGCAAATATGCGATTCAGCGGGAAGAGAACTGATCTCCTCGACCTGCTTTAAGCTGCACGCGGGTCTTTTTGACCAATCGTGCTCCAAGCTTCCGCAATATCGGCAATAGCCTTGCGCACTTCTTCAATGGTCGGCGGGAGATTATCGCGGCTGGCTTCAATCACCTTGCGGCGCGACCATTCATAAAGGCGCGCCAAGGAGATGGCGACTTCGCCGCCTTTATCAAAATCAATGCTGGTGGCGAGCACATGCAAAATGCTCAGGACCTTGGTGATATGGGTCGACTTGGCCACATAATCCTTGCTGTCCATCGCCAAATGGGTGCGATCAAGGGCTTGGATCAACTCTGTATAGAGGATCTGGACGAGGCAATGAGGGTCTGCCCCTTCCACCAGAAAATCCTGTTCGGCTTCCTGATACGCCTTAATCGCGTCCCGGTGATACATGGCCTCTCGGCTCCCCTTTGAAACTCCAGCCCATTAAGAAACGGTCGAGCGAGGGGAAAGTTTAAAAACTCTATCTATCTGATTTAAAAGTCTTTTTATCGTCTTATGGGGCTGGCACAGGGATTGCTAACTCTCTCGCCAAGACGGCGTGACGAGCGCCAGTGATCCAAATTGTCTCTTCGGATGGAGTATAACCCATGCTTTCGGTCATTATGTCGGGCCTCAATGTGGCCCAGAAAGACCTGAATGTTGCCGCCAATAATGTGGCCAATGCCAATACGGTGGGCTTCAAGCGCTCTGTTGCCACGTTTCAAGACGTGTTCTCGAATGATCCTTCGGCCAATCCGAAGACAGCCATTGGTTCGGGCGCGATCACCAGCATGATCAGCCGCAACACCAGCCAGGGTGCGATGACGTCGACCGATAAGGTCACTGATCTGGCCATTGCGGGCCGCGGCTATTTCACGCTCGCCAGCACCGATCCAGAAACGGGTGCGCGCAATGTGGTTTATACGCGTGCAGGCAATTTCACCGTCAATGTGAAGGGTGAGATCGTCGATTCCAGCGACAATCAGCTTCAGGTTTTTCCGGTCAATGCCAATGGCAAGGTCGATACGACACAGATGATCGGTGCCACAATCACGGCTGAAAAGGATCCGGCTGACGTGCGCGTTCCTCTGTCTGATACGGCGGGTGTGGGTGCAAAAGTCACCGTGAAACTGGCTGGCAATACGATTGTCACCACTCCGGCGCTGACACAGACTGATATTGATAATGGTTATGTCACCGTCTCTGCACCCGGTGTCTCCTCGGATAATTCGGCTGATCTTTCCGCAAGCTATGAAGTGAGCAAAGTGTCGATCCCGATTGATGCAACCAAGGTTGCCGTGAATGATCAGGTTCGCTTTGTGTCACCCGATGGCAAGTTCACAATCACCCGCAATATTACCGCGGCTGAAAAGAGCGCGGGTGAGATTGACATTGATGTGCCGGTCACAGTCACCAGCAATAATGTCGCAAGTGCGACCATTGCATTCCTGACCAGCAGTGGTGCGGCCATTCAAAATGCGCAGAGCGGTCCGGCTGTGGCTGTGCTGGGCTCGCAGGTTGCGTCATCCGAATATCGCGGCGTCTATCTGCAGGGCATTACAGTCGACTCGAAGGGCATGATCCAGGCCACCTATGGTGATGGTTCCAAGACCGATGTCGGCGCTATTGCTCTGGCTTCCTTCCGTAACGACAGTGCCCTGAAGCCGATTGGTAACACCAAATTTGTGGCATCTGATCAGTCCGGCACTGCCATTATGACCCGCGCCGGTGCGCCTTTCGCAGGTGACATCCTCTCGGGCACCCTCGAACAGGCCAATGTGGACATCACCCAGGAGCTGATGACCATGCTCAAGGCCCAGCAGCTCTATAACGGCAACGCCCGTATGCTGCAGACGGCCGTCGAAGTGGGTAGTCGCGTTACAGATAAAATCTGATAAAATATCTGTAACTTGAGCTCTACGTGATTTGCCTCTAGGTCGAGTCTAGGCAGAGTTTACACTTGATCCCCGGCGGCTGCCCGCCGGGACTCATCTTGACTGGAGTGGCTCTGTGTTCGGTGCAATTGGCCTCGTGCTTCTTTTCGTCTGCGTGTTCGGCGTCTTCGTCGCCCACGGTGGCGATCTTGGACCCGTCATTCACGCCGCCCCCGCTGAGCTTGCGACCATTTTGGGCGCGGGCATTGCGGCTATGCTCATCGGCAATGATCTTGAGACGATCAAGGGTGTGGCCGGGGGCTTTGGTAAAGTCTTCGCTGGACCTAAATGGAAGAAGCAAGACTTTCTCGATGTCATCTTCCTCGTTTCGCGTTTGATGAAAATTTTGCGCGTAGATGGTCCGGTGGCTTTGGAATCCCACGTGGAAAGCCCGGAATCCTCGGCCATTTTTGGCGAATATCCGCGCATTCTTGCTGACCACCATGTGCTTCACCTGATCACCGACACCATTCGCTTGATGGTCATTTCATCGGGCAATCTCAACGCCTATGCCGTTGAGGAAGTCATGGATGCGGCGATCAAGGAACATATGAACCATGCCGGTCATCCCGCTCATGCGCTTGCATCACTTTCTGGCGCGCTTCCTGCGCTTGGGATCGTGGCTTGCGTGTTGGGCGTCGTGAAAACGATGGGCGCGATCGATCAACCGCCAACCATTCTGGGTGGCCTCATTGGTTCGGCGCTTGTCGGTACGTTCTTGGGCGTGTTCTTGGCCTATGGCATTGTCGAACCAATGGCCGGCCGTTTGGCTGCCGTCGTGAAGGAAGAAGGGCAGATCTATCACGTCGTGAAACAGATCATTGTTGCCTCGCTCCACGGTCATCCGCAGCCGCTTGTGATTGAAGCCGCGCGTGTGGGTATTTCAGGTCACAATCAACCAAGCTTCGGCGAAGTCTTCGACGGCCTACGAGGCAAGTAAGACATGGCCGCCAAGAAGGATAAAGCGAAGGAAGGCGCCGAGGAGGTCAAAGAAGCCCCGGCGCCAATCATCATCAAAAAGGTTCAAGGCGATGAAGCTGCGGGCCACGGTGGTGCGTGGAAGATCGCGCTTGCCGATATGATGACCGCCATGATGGCCTTCTTTCTGCTCATGTGGCTGTTGGGTGCAACATCGGAAGCACAACGCAAATCTATCGCCGATTATTTTAAGCCGACACCTAAGAGCTTGATCCAATCAGGTCAGCTCGCGGGCTCCAACGGTATTTTGGGTGGCCGCTCCATTATGGATCCCGAAGGCATGCCCAATGCTGCCTCGCAAACCTCTATTCTCGATCTCACGCCGCCAACACAAAATGAAGGCGATACGGGGTCTGGCAAAGGTCCAGAAGATGGCGAGAAAGATGGTAAGGGTGCTGATAATGATGCCGGGCAGGGGAAAGGCAAGGAAGCCGATTCCGGTCAGGGCAAAGGCAAAGCGCCTGATGAATTGAATGAAGAGCAAAAGAAGGCTGCGGCAGAGGCGCTCGATAAGCAGAACTTCGATAAGCTCGAAAAAGAATTGCAAGAGAAAATCTCTGAAAGCTCCATGCTAGCTGGTCTGCAGGGGCAGATGCGTGTGACGCGCGAAAAAGATGGTCTGCGCATTGAAGTGATTGATAAAGCCGATTTTGCCATGTTTGCGCTCGGCACAAATAAAATGATGCCGCGCGCGCAAGCTTTGGTCGATGAAATCGCCCGCTCTGTCGCGAATATGCCCAATAAGGTCACGGTGCGGGGTCATACAGATAGTATTCCTTTTGCCAATCCAGATGGTCGCAACAATTGGTCGCTTTCGGCTGAACGTGCGGAAGCGATGCGGCAGATTTTGGAAAAGCGTGGCGTGAAAGCGGATCGTTTCCAAGCGATTGAAGGTGTTGCTGATACAGACCCGTTTAACCCGACTGACAAAGCTGATCCGCGCAATCGCCGCATCAGCGTGACGATTAAATATCAAAATCAATGAGGCTTGCCGCCATGCGCAAAGCTGTTCTTTGTCTTTGTGTTGCGTTTCTCTCATCAAGCGCGGCTTTCGCCAATGAGCCACCACCGCCACCTGCAGAAAAGCCAAAGCCCGCTAAACCATCAGGCTTAACGGGAAATCTTTTGCCCTTTTGTGAAATTGGCACTTATCCTGCCGGCAATATTTGTAAGCCCGCACCCCCCGGTTATTACGCGCCATCCGGCGCAAAATTCCCGGTTGCTTGTCCTTCCGGCATGACGTCACCTTATGGTGCGCGCAGCCCCAATGAGTGCAAGCCAGAATAATATGGCATTGGATCAAGGCTCTGTTGATCTGACAGGCGGACCGGTTTGGCATTTGCGGGCCATTTGGCGTCGCGCCCATATTTGGAAACCGTTTCGTAAAAACATCGAAGATTTTTTAAATGCATGGCCTGTGCGCGCCCGTGAATTGGTGCTGATTGGCCCAAGTGCGGGTTGGTGTTTGCCGGAAAAATTTTTGCGCGGCTTTTCTGTCATCCATGCAATGGACCCCGATCCTTTTGCCGCCATTTTGTTTCGCTTTAATCATCCACAGGCACGTCTAGGGTCATGGCAACGTGGTGATTTTTTTTCAGATGGCGATGCGTTTCTTGCCGCACATCCGGGTGCTGCCGTTCTGTTCTGTAATATGCTTGGACAAAGACGCTATGTGAATCGTGACATTGTTTCTGTTGAAGAGGAATTGCGTGCCATAAAGTCTCGTGTGCGGGGCCGCGATTGGGCAAGCTTTCATGATCTTTTATCAGGCCAAGGCGACGCACAAGCGGGCGTATTTGATTTAAAAACAGCCCCGGATCAGGCGACACTTGTCTCTTCGCTTCATCTTTCTGGTGAATGGCTCGATCATTTGACGGGAGATATATTTGCACGTTCACAGCCGCGACAAATCATTCCTTGGCAATTTGCTCCAGGGCGCATTCATCTTGTCGAAGCTGGATATGTGAGCGCTTAAGTTCTTATTTGCCGGCCATCATGACGAGCTGCAAATAGCAGATGCGGCGCTTGTAGGAGCGCTCTTGGTTCCATTCATAAATGAGCAGGCGAGGACGCTCGGCATTTTTGCGCTCGACTTTAATGTCGATTTCATCTGGCAAGAGAATGCCTAAATGACGCAAAGCGCGATGCGGGCCGGCTTCAATTCTGTCGAGCAAATCACGCTCAATCCAGCAACGCGCTAAGACCGCACCCAAATAATCAATGATGCGCTCCTTCAATTGGCGCGCATCAATGACGACTTCGATTGGGGGCTCTTGGTTGAAGTCATTGGCCGCTGATGGCGGCGGCAAAGCTTGCGTCTTTGTCTCTGTTGCTTGCGCGGGGTCTTCATTGGCCGCAGCGCGACCATGCGGAACGAGAGCTGTCGTTCCGTCGATCACGATTGGAAGGTTTTTCCCATAGGCCATGAAACGCGCTCGCACCCACCGGCTTTATCACTCCGGCGGGACGGGAAACTACAAGGCGCATTTATTCCTGACAAGCTGCAGTTTTTGGCAGGTGCATCAGACGTTTGGCGATCAATTGAGGACGGTCACATCCGCATGGGCGGGGCGTAGCCAACCGCTGCCATAGCGCACCATGACAAATTCAACATCGAGCGAGGCCGGCTTGATCATAACCGGCACGGCTTTGCCCAAAGCCCCCAAAGAGGCCAAGACACCCTCGCGCATACGGTCCCCGATCTGGTGATCGCGGCTATGAATCTCAATGGCTTCAACACCACCGAAGAGAAGCGATTTGATGCGGTTCATCATGTTTACTCAAAGTCGGAACGTCGACACCGGATTAAAATCAGCAATTTTGAGGCCATCAATTCATGAAGGCTAAATTAATGACATTAAACGGTTTTTTCCTGTCGTAGGTTTGACATATTATGAGGCTTGAGCCCGGTCTTGGTTTTCTATGGGGGCGTGTATTTTTTGTCTGGTTGCTCTGCGGTTTCCTGCTAGTTTTCGACGATAAGGAAGAACCGGGGCGGCCCGGCCGAGGGAGGAAGAATTGACGTTCACCATTGCATCAATTGAGACGACATCCGGCCCGCGCGCGGCCATGATCCTCAATGGTCAGGTCATTGATATTGGCAAAGCCACAGGCCACGAGGCCGATTCAAATATCCTGTCTCTTTTGGCTCATTTTGATGCCAATCTGGCGCGCCTTGATCAGCTTGCAGCGAGCAAGCCTGCAGGCGTTCCGCTCACCTCAGTGACACTTGGTTCCCCGATCCCGCTGCCGCCGGTGCTCTATTGTGCGGGGTCCAATTATGCCGACCATGCGGCGGAAATGGCGAAAGCGGCCGGGCGTGAGCCGCCAAAAGACCCGCATGAGCTTGGTCAGCGCTCATGGCATTTCTTGAAATCTTCGCGTTCAGCCATCGGCCCGCATGCGGATATTCCATTCCCGGAACATGTGAAAAAGCTCGATTGGGAGGCGGAACTGGGCGTGGTCATCGGTCGCCCGGCGCGCAATGTCTCGGAGGATAAGGCGCTCGATTATGTGGCAGGCTATCTCGTTGCCAATGATCTTTCCGCCCGCGATCTGTCGCGCCGCAATGGCGTGCCGGACAATTCTATCTTCCGGAATGACTGGACCTCTCACAAGAGCTTTGATGGGGCTTGCCCGCTTGGTCCTTGGATCACGCTCGCTCGCGATGTGCCAGATCCTCATAATCTCAAAATGCGCCTCGATGTGAATGGCGTGACCAAGCAGGATTCCAATTCCGGCTATATGATTTTCGACATTAAGGAGCAGATTGCCGATCTTTCCAGCCGCATCACTTTGCAGCCGGGCGATATTATTCTGACCGGCACGCCAGCGGGCGTTGGCAATGGTCGTGGGGAATATTTGAACAAGGGCGATGTGGTGACGGTCGAAATCGAGCGGTTGGGAAAGATTACCAACCGTTTCGTTTAAACCGCATTAGTTTGCTGCTTTTTCTTCAAGCAGTTTCAAAGCAAATCCAAGGGCCGCGTGGCGAATGCTTGCGCGGCCTTTATCGTCAAAGCGCTGCTCGAATGTATCGGCGTTTTGGCCTTTGCAGGCCCGACTAAAATGTACCAAGCCCACGGGCTTTTGCGCGCTCCCGCCGCCGGGTCCGGCTATGCCAGTCACGGCAACCGTGATGTCGGCTTGAGACTTTTGCAAAGCGCCTTCTGCCATTGCGCGGGCAACCTCTGGGCTCACCGCCCCATGCGCCTCAATGAGCGAAACGGGCACGCCGATCATCTCAGCCTTCGCCTCGTTGGAATAAGTGACGAAAGCGCGGTCTACGACCGCGGAAGATCCGGGAATTTCCGTCAGAAGGGCCGCGATCAAGCCGCCCGTGCAGG
>CAWUNF010000051.1:0-8482 GCA_963923195.1 uncultured Hyphomicrobiales bacterium
CCGGTGCGTTACGGAAAACCCTATTCGCAAATTGCGCATTTGGCAGAAGATGTCATTCCTTTCTTCGCAATCCAGCGCGGGCTTTTGCTGGAAGGTTTTTCAGCCCCTGATCTTTATGCAAAAGACGCCACCAATGGTTTGGCGATTTTAGAAGATCTCGGCAGCGAAGGCATTGTGGATGAAAATGGGCCAATCCCCGAGCGCTATGGTGCAGCCGCTCTCGCATTGGCTGAATTGCACAAGCTTGATCTGCCCCACACGATCACAATGGTTCCAGCGCCCTATGACATTCCACCCTATGATATGGATGCGCTGATCATTGAAGTTGAATTGATCCTTGATTGGTATGCGCCCCATATTGCCAAATCTTTTCCCGCCTCTGGCGCACGCGCCATTTTCGCCAATCTCTGGCGTGAGGCATTGCAAGAGATTATTGAGGGTCCAAAAACATGGGTTCTGCGTGATTATCATTCACCCAATGTGATCTGGCTGCCTGAGCGCGAAGGCGTCAAAAAAATTGGTATCATCGACTTCCAAGATTGCGTGATTGGCCACCCTGCTTATGACGTTGCCTCGTTGCTTCAAGATGCGCGCGTCACTGTGTCAGATGCTTTGGAAATGAAATTGCTCGGCCAATATTTGCGCCAGCGCAAAGCTGATGATGACAGCTTCGACTTTGAAGCTTTTGCCCGCGCTTATGCTTTAATGGGCGCACAACGCGCCACAAAAGTGCTTGGCATTTTTGCCCGCCTCGATAAGCGCGATGGAAAGCCGCATTATCTCAAACATATTCCGCGCGTGAAACATTATTTGCAAAAAGATCTCGCGCATCCAGCTTTAGCTGCGATCCGCGCTTGGTTTGAAACGCATATGCCCTCCATTCTTGAAAAGGATAAGACATGCCTTGAAAAGGATGAGGCATGAGCGGGCGGCCCAACACCGCCATGATTTTTGCCGCGGGGCTCGGCACGCGGATGCGGCCCATCTCCGATACAATTCCCAAACCGCTCGTCAAAGTCGCCGGAAAAGCACTAATCGACCATTGTTTGGATCTATTCGCTCAGGCTGGCGTCACACGCGCCATTGTCAATGTCCATTATCTCGCTGACCAGATTGAGGCGCATTTAAAGGGACGCCAAAATCCGCAAATCATCATTTCAGATGAGCGCGAGAAATTACTCGACCAAGGCGGCGGGATTAAAAAGGTCCTGCCACTTTTTGACACCCTGCCCTGCTATCTTTGCAATACGGATGCATTTTGGCTGGAGGGACCTGTGTCGAATATTGCGCGCCTGACTGATCTTTGGGACCCGCAGCGGATGGATGCGCTGCTGCTGGTGGCAGATCGTGCCACATCTGTGGGTGTCGATTGGGATGGTGACTTCCATATGGCTGCGGACGGGCGCCTCAAGAAGCGCGCAGACGGCGAGATCGCTGATTACGTCTATTCCGGTGTTGGTATTATCAAGACCGAGCTTTTTGCGCATGAAACGCAAGATGTGTTTCGTCTCGCACCTTTCCTGTTTGAAGCCGCACAAAAGGGGCGCCTCTTCGGTCTTGGCTTGGAAGGACAATGGCTGCATGTCGGCACACCCGCCGCCATTGGCGAAGCAGAAGCGGCCATCGCTCGCGCAGACATTCGGTGACATATGGCACGCGCTCCCCATGTCTTCACCATTTCGCCCGGTGTGAACTTCCTCAGCACTTTTGCTGATCGTCTGATTGCCGGCGATCTTGTTCCAGCCATTCGCCAGCCGCTTGATCCGCTCGCGCTTTCCTCGGCCACCATTTATGTGCCAACACGCCGCGCCGCGCGCGCTTTGCGCGAGGAACTGATCGCGCGGCTTGCAGGTCCCGCCCTGCTTTTGCCAAACATCATTCCATTGGGTTCGCTTGAATCCATCGAAACAGGCCTGATCTTCGACATGGATCAGGACATGCCAAGAGATGGCGTGCCCGATGCCATGACGCCGATTGAGCGGCGCTTGATCCTCATGCAACTCGTCCATGCTTGGGCTAAAAATTTGGGAACTGCCATCACGCGCTATGAGAATGGCGAATTGCTGACAGATGGTCGCGAACCCTTGCTTGTCGCGCAAGCACCCGCACAAGCCTGGCATCTGGCAGGTGATCTGGCGAGCCTGATTGATGAATTGATTGTTGAAGGTGTTGAGTGGGAACGCCTGCAACATCTCGCACCCGAAAGTTTCGATCGCTATTGGAAAATCACGATTGAATTTTTGAAAATCGCCTCTCACGCCTGGCCCCTCATTCGCGATGAGCAAGGTCGCGTTGATGCAGCCATGCGCCAGCAGCTTTTGATCAATCATGAGATTGATCGCCTCGCCAAAGCCAATCCCAAAAATCCCGTTCTCGCGATTGGTTCAACCGGGACAAATAGCGCAACGGCGCGGCTCCTTTCCGCCATTGCCAAGCTTGAAAATGGCGCTGTGGTTTTGCCGGGCCTTGATAAGAGCCTCGATGAAAAAGCATGGAACCTCATCGGCGGCGATCAGAAGCAAAAATTCGAACCTGCTGGCGGGCATCCGCAAGCCGCGCTTCATCGTCTCCTGCCCATTTTGCAAGTGGAGCGTGCGGGCGTTGATGAATTGGGCGCACCAGAAGCAGCGCTTCAAAAGCGCATGGATTTACTGACCCAAGCTTTTCGCCCGGCTGACACGACCGAGGATTGGCAAAAATGGCTCGCTGAAAGGGGCCGAGAAGCTGATCTCTCACAAGCGCTTGCTGATCTCACCATGATTGTGGCGACGGATGAGCGCGAAGAAGCTTTGGCGCTTGCCCTTGCCATGCGCAAAGCACTTGCCGATTCACCCGATCAAACGGCCGCACTTGTGACACCAGATCGCGCTTTGGCGCGGCGCGTGCGCGCGGAATTGAAACGCTGGAATATTGATATTGATGATTCAGGCGGCGAGCCTCTCTCAAGTTCACCCTATGGTGTCTTGGCACGCCTTGCGCTCACCTGTTGGGGCGAGACCTGCAAGCCTGTTGAATGGCTCGCCCTTTTAGCTCATCCGCTGGTGCGCCTTGGTTGGCCGCGCGCTGAGCTTGAGCGGCTCACACGCTTGCTCGAAATTGGCGTGTTGCGCGGTGTGATCGCCCAACGCAATGATGTGGCTGCTATGCTGGCGCAAGCGCGTCTCAATGGGGCTGATAAACATGCTCATCCCGCCGTTCAGCGCATCAGCAATGAAGATTGGCAAAAGCTCGAAACATTGGTGCATCATCTTTGTGCTGCGCTAGAACCTTTGCAAAAGCTTGTGGGGGCCACACCCCTCAAAGATCATATTGAGGCCCATCGCGCCTGCCTTGCGAGACTGACAGCGCCAGCAGGCGAAGAACGCCTCGCGCTTGATGAAAGCTTTGAGAGTTTTGAGCAGGTCTTTAGCGAGCTTGCGACAAAGTCAAAGACTGAACCACTCCTGCGCGCTGAAGATTACGCGGCACTGGCTGATTTCGTCATGCGCGAGGCCATTGTGCGCGGGCCAGCGCGCGCCCATCCACGCCTCAAAATTTTGGGTCTGCTTGAAGCCCGTTTGATTCATGCTGATCTCATGCTGCTTGCTGGATTGGACGAAAGCATTTGGCCACCGCAAGTCGAGACGGGGCCTTTCCTCAATCGACCCATGCGCGCTGAACTCAATCTCACACCACCTGAGCGGCGCATTGGACAGACCGCGCATGATTTTGTGCAAGCGCTCGGCACGCGCCAGGCCATTCTCTCACGCGCCGCCAAGCGCAATGGCGCACCAACTGTGCCCTCACGCTTCTTGCAGCGTTTGGAAGCGCTCGCGGGTGATCATTTCAAACCAGCGCATAAAAAAGGCGATGCGCTGCTCGCCCTTGCGCGTCAACTTGATCGACCTGAAAAAGATCCCGAACCCATCAAGCGGCCCGAACCATGCCCAGATTTAGAGCTGCGCCCCACAACACTCTCCATCACAGAGATTGAGACTTTCCGGCGCGATCCTTATTCCATCTATGCGCGGCATATTTTGAAAATTCTGCCGCTTGAGCAATTGGGAGCGGAACCCGGCGCGCGTGAAGCAGGAACACAATTACACGATCTCTTCGCAGATTTTGTTGCACGCTATCCCAAAGGCCCCTTGCCAGAACATGCGCTTGAGGAATTGCGCACGCTCGCGCAGGAAAAATTGGCGAGCTTGCTGGCTGATGCCAATTATCGCGCCTTTAACTGGCCGCGCATTGAAGCAGGGCTTGAGAGCTGGCTCACATGGGAAAATGCACGACGCGCCTCGCTCACACAAAGCTATGTCGAGCGCTATGGCGTTCTCAAGCTCTCACTCGCTGATGGCACAAGTTTTGATTTGCGCGGCAAGGCCGACCGTATTGATCAAGCACAAGATGGTATGGCCGAACTCATCGACTATAAGAGCGGCACAATCAGCACGAAAAAAATGATCAAGGTTGGCTTTGCGCCACAATTGCCACTGGAAGTGAAAATGGTGGAAGCCGGCGCCTTCAAAGAAATTGGCGCTTTGCCTGTACGCAATGCCTATCATGTCAAAGTCGGCGGCAAAGATCCGGTTAAATCGGAAGCCATTGCTGATGCGGGTGATTTTCGCGATGTGGTCGAGCGCAATTTCGAAGGGCTCATCGAATTGCTCAACCAGTTTCGTGATCCGAAAAGTTTTTATCCGCCACGCCCCCACCCTCAATATGTCAGCCGCTTTGGCATTTATGACCATTTGGCGCGCGTGAAAGAATGGTCGGCAGGCTCTGGTGAAGATGGAGGCGAGGCATGAGCACGCGCACCATCCCCAAGCAAACGCTCGATGCGCAAATTCTTGCTTCAGACCCGACCCTGTCTGCTTGGGTGTCGGCCAATGCGGGCTCGGGCAAAACCCATGTGTTGACGCAGCGCGTGGTGCGCCTGCTGCTCCATGATGTGCCGCCTGCGCGTATTCTCTGCCTCACTTTCACCAAAGCTGCGGCAGCCAATATGTCGATCCGCGTCTTTGACAAACTCGCCAAATGGACGCGCATTTCTGATGATGAGCTGTCACGTGACATCATCGCTATGGGTGAGAAAAAACCCAGCGCTGATGACCTCACTTTTGCGCGCCGTCTCTTTGCGCGCACGGTTGAAACGCCGGGTGGCCTCAAAATACAAACCATTCACGCTTTTTGCGAAAAGCTTTTGCACCTCTTCCCCTTCGAGGCGAATGTCGCAGCGCGCTTTGAAGTGATTGAAGAAGAGCGTGCCAAAGATTTGCTGGAGCAAGCGCGCCAGCAGACGCTCGAAAAAGCCTTGCATGATGCGACAAGTCCGCTTGGCCAAGCCTTGCAAAAGCTCGCGCAAGAAACGAGTGGTTCGACTTTTGATGAGCTGATCAAAGCAGCGCTTGGCAAGCAGGATATGATCCTTCTGGCCCAAGAGTTGGATGACGATCAGGGGGCAAGTCTTTTTGGTCAATGGCTCGCGCAAGCTCTTGGTCTTGATGGCGAGATAAGCCCTGCCATTCTCGACCAAGAGATTCTTGAAAAAGGAATTCCTGCTTCTGAATGGGAGGCGATTGCGCAAACCCTCTCTGCATCTGGCGGAAATGACAATGATAAGGATTTGGCGGCGGGCTTACGCAAAGCTCTCGCACACCAAGATACAACAGAGCGCGCCCTCACCTATGCCAATCTCTTTTTGACGAAAGAAGGCAAGCCCAAGGGCCTTGCTAATGTCAAACTCATTTCAGCAGCTCTTAAAAAAATCTATCCTGATCTATTGACGCGGCTTGAGGCTGAGCGCGACCGTATCATTCCACTTCTTGAAAAGCGCAAAATTGCTCATACAGTGGCGCGCACCAAAATTCTTTTAAGTGTTGTGCATGCCATTATCGCAACCTATCGGCGCGAAAAAGAGGCCCGCGGCCTGCTCGATTTTGGTGATTTGATCGTTGCCACACGCAAACTTTTAAAACGCACAGAAGCAAGCTGGGTGCTGGAAAAACTCGATCGCGGCATTGATCATATTCTTGTCGATGAAGCGCAAGATACATCACCTGAACAATGGGACATTCTAGAAACCATCGCTGAAGAATTTACCGCCGGTCGTGGCCAGCGCGAGATCACGCGCACATTCTTTGCTGTGGGTGATGAAAAGCAATCCATCTTCTCTTTCCAAGGCGCGCGCCCCGATCTCTTTGACGCTATGCGTGCAAAAATTGAGCGCAAGACCAAAGAAGCTGAGCAAAGATTTGAGCCCATCAAATTGCGCAGTTCATTCCGCTCAAGCCCGGCCATTATGGCTTTTGTCGATCATATTTTTGCGCTTGCTGCGAATTTTGAGGGCCTATCAGCCGAAAATCTCAAGACGCAACATGAGGCGCTGAAACTTGATCTGCCGGGTCTGGTTGAAATCTGGCCGGAAGTTTTGCCCGATCCTAAGGCTGAGCCGAGCGATTGGAAAATGCCCGTCGATCAGCTTGATTTGCGTGATCCCCCTGTCATTGTTGCAAAGCGCATTGCCAAAACAATTGCGAGTTGGATTGCGCCAGGCTCGCCAGAAAGTGTGGAAGATAAGGAGAGCGGCGGTCGTCGCCCCATTCGCCCCGGCGATGTCATGATTCTGGTGCGCAATCGAAATTCTTTCTTCGATGCCATCATTCGTGCTTTGAAGGAAGCAAGCGTTCCTGTGGCTGGTGCAGACCGCCTCAAACTCACGCAACATATTGCTGTTATGGATTTGATTGCAGCCGGTCGCACAGCACTTCTGCCAGAAGATGATTTGACGCTGGCCTGTGTTTTAAAATCGCCCCTCATCGGCCTCACAGACAAAGACCTGTTAAAGCTTGCGCCCTTGCGTGGAGACCAAGCGCTTTATGATGCGCTTGCCGCATCAGAGGTCCGCGCCCATCAACAGGCATTCAAACGAATTGAACATTGGCGCCAATGGGCCAAGCAAGATACGCCGTTCTTTTTCTATGCGCGTTTGCTCGGGCCTGAACGCGGTCGTCACGATATGTTGGCGCGGCTTGGGCCTGAAGCTGGAGATGCAATGGATGAATTTTTACGCCTCGCGCTTGATCATGATATGCGCGAAGCACCTTCTCTTGTTGCTTTTCTTGCCGAAATGGATGGCTCTGATCTATCGATCAAACGCGACATGGAAGCAGGGACAGATGCGGTGCGTGTGATGACCGTACATGCATCCAAAGGGTTGGAAGCTAAAATCGTCTTTCTTGCTGATACATGCAGCATGCCCTCGCATCATCATGATCCGAAATTGCTGGACATTGGCAAAGACCAACCGCTCATGGCTTGGCCGCCTGTTAAGGCGCAAGAGCCCGCCAAACTGGGAGAAGCGCGGGAAGCCTCACGCCACGCGCAAATGCAGGAATATCGCCGCTTGCTTTATGTAGCGACAACACGCGCAGAAGAGCGGCTCTATGTCACCGCCTTTAGCAATAAGCCCGCACGCGAGGGCTGCTGGTATCAAATGATCTATCATGCTGTCGCGCCCGAGATGATGGATGTGCCAGCCCCGTGGGGCGAGGCGGATATGCGCGTGTTGCGCAAAGTGACAGGCGATGTCGCAGGCCTTGGCGCGCGGGCGGCTGTCGAGAGCAAAGACGAGACCGAGAGATTGCCGGATTGGGCGACAAGCCCCGCCAAATTTGAAGCCATGCCAGCGCGCCCGCTCTCGCCCTCCAATGCGCTGAATGCGGCCGACCGTCTGGAGCCCGCCCCGCGCGAACCTTCAAGCTTTGCCGCCCAAGCGGCACAGGCCGGGCGCCTGGCCCATGCGCTGCTGCAATATCTGCCGCAACTGGCCCCTGAGGCGCGGGAAAAGGCGGCCGCGCGCTTCCTTGATCTGCGCGGCGCTGAGCTGGCCCCAGAGCGGCGCGAAAGCCTCTTCTCAGAAGTGATGGGCGTTTTGGCCCTGCCGGGCCTTGAAGCGCTTTTTGGGCCGCAATCTCAGGCTGAAGTCGCGCTTGGCGGGCAAATCACCCTGCCCAATGGCAAAAGCCTGACGATATCAGGCCAGATTGACCGGCTTTGCGTCACCGAGGATGAAGTCATCATTGCCGATTTTAAAACCGGCACGCCCCATAGCGGGGGCGCTATGCCCAGCGCCTATTTGGCGCAGCTCGCAATGTATCGCGCAGCGGTCGCGCCCCTCTACCCGGGTAAACAGCTCCGTTGCCTGCTGATTTGGACCGAAGGGGCGCTGGCTGAGGAGATAGAAGCCGCCAAGCTGGAGGCAGCACTCCTTGACGTGGCCCGGGCGCATTCCTAGGTTCCCTGCAACTTCAGACCGATTCATTTGAAAAGAGGATCCCATGACCGAGAAAGTCACCGACGCGAATTTCGAAGCCGAGGTGCTTCAGTCCAAAGAGCCGGTCGTGGTCGATTTTTGGGCTGAATGGTGCGGCCCCTGCCGCATGATCGCGCCAGCACTCGACGAAATCTCCAAAGAAATGGCCGGCAAGGTCAAAATTGTGAA